>JANPPO010000101.1:0-4584 GCA_031428555.1 Bdellovibrionales bacterium
ATTAGGAGCCAAAGGAACTGATCTGCTCGCAACTATTCCCCACCCATTCAAAGCCGATACGAAAGTTCAAGTAACACTTGTAGAGCTCAAATTAATCCGCGCAATTCTAACTGCTAAACGTGGAGATTACGCGAACCTCAACATTCGTGACATAGTCGGACCTGAAACGAAAAACAGAATGTCGGAATTATGGAACAAAAAATCACTTCTGAATCCAGACCTCACTTATGCAGAGGAATTTGCTAAGAGCTATGGACTTACACGTGGGAAACTCATTTTTCAATCTCATGTCGCCACTTTATATAATGGTCAAATCACAACAGATCACGTCAGCCCCCCAGGCCACGGAGTATTCGCAGTTAATGCGATTCGCGAGGTCGTACGCACAGACATAACAAAATCCAGCAAAGATCATGTTATTGCAATTTCTAATGGTGAGGATCTTAACAGCGTTGTGGATCCCATTTTAGTCGGCGGTGTTATTAAAGAAGGCTTCCCCATTTCACTTATTACAA
Source organism: Bdellovibrionales bacterium (assembly GCA_031428555.1). Taxonomy (GTDB): domain Bacteria; phylum Bdellovibrionota; class Bdellovibrionia; order Bdellovibrionales; family Bdellovibrionaceae. Next base: position 516 of record JANPPO010000101.1, read on the forward strand.
CTGATAAGGTCTCAACTGATAAAAAAGGTGGCCTTCTAGCTGTGGTACGAGATACCCGCACCAATGAAGCTTACTTAAAAGTTATTGATACAGCCGAAGCAAAAGAGGCTGGCCAGTTGGAAACGTTTGAAAAAGCCGAAGGACTTGTCAGCACGAATTTAACTTTGTTCAATGTGAAGGCCCTCAAAGAAGCCTTAAAAGGTTTCACCGAAGCAGAGCTTGAGCTCGCAATGGCTCCGGATGTCTTGAGAAATGCAAAAGTTAAAGAAGACTCGAATGGTGTCAAAAAGGAATTTGTTCAGCTTGAAGGAACAATGGGAACAGTGATCATGAATTTAGACCGCGCTTACCGCAAAAAACATAACGGTAAGCAACTTGTTCACATCATCAATTTCGACTCAAAAGAAAGAACAAGCATCTTTTCCCCTATCAAGTCTGCTTTTGATTATTTCCTGCAATTTAATTCAGATCGATTCGTTTTTGATCCTAAAACTTACAAAATAGTTCATCAAAATGACCAACTCTTAAGTCATAGTTTACTTGATCCTAAGACCGGTCATAAATTTTATCAGGATGTTGAAACTGTTCGCTACCATTTCCACAACACCAGCGTTCGAGACCTAAAAGATCTACAAGTCTCTGGGCAAGTGAGCCTTCGCAATATGATCCTTAAGGGCCGCGTTTCAATTACGAATGAAACAGAAACTCTTTTCGATATCAATTCACTAGCTGAGCGTTTTATGAAATCAGCAGACGGCAGACTCATTTTAGAAAATGTGAATATTAAAATCTCGGCGAATGGTATTCAAATCGGCTGGCTGGGAATTGGTCACGCACGGGTTGCCTTAGCCGGAAGTCACACTGATTACAACGGTGGCTGGACGTTAGCTAAATTACTACCTGCAAAAACAACAACGCTATCTACCCTCAGGTCAGATAATCAGATTCATGTGGAAAGCCAAGGCAAAGAAACTCAGTTTATTCTCGGTGACGAAAAGCTCACAGGCGAATGGCACGACTACGTTAAAGGTGCGACTGCTATTTTAAAACGAGAAGGTTTCCAAATTTCTGGTGCAAACTTAAAGCTAACTTCCGACATTCCCTACGGCGGCGGTGTCTCATCGAGTGCTGCCATGGTGACTTCAATTTTCAAATCCTTCCGAGGCGCTTTCAAACTACCGATTTCAGATATGAAAATTGCTGAAATGGGCCAAAAAGTTGAACACTTTTTAGGAGCTAAAACTGGCCTGCTTGATCAAATGACAATCAGCCTGTTAGCTGAGGATTCTAACTCTGCCCTATTCGTGAACTTCAGCGACATGAGCTTTAAGAAATTCTCAATACCTGAAAATGCAGAGTTCGTAACAATTCAGTCGGGCCTTACTCATTCACTCAGAGACACCGAAGGTAATCGGAACTATGCTACTCGACGCAATGAATGCGAAAGCGCCTGCCAAAAACTGAACCTTAAAAACTTAAGCCAGCTGACTTTGGCCGATTTAGAAAAGCAAAAAGCAAAGCTCACGAGTACTGAATATATCCGAGCTCGTCACGTCGTTAGCGAAAATGAACGAGTTTTACGTTTTGTGAAAAGTGCAGAAGCTGAAAACTTGAAAGAGATGGGAAAAGTCATGAACGAATCCCATGAATCTCAAAAAAGTGATTACGATATTTCTGAAGACCCGATCAATTTGCTCGTTAAAATCTCGCGCGGTAATCCCCGTGTTTATGGCGCTCAGCTAACTGGCGGAGGCTTCGGCGGAGGAATCGTGATCTTAACAAACAAAGGCGAAGGTAAAAAAATCGCTGATCAAATTGCTAAACTTTATTTGGAAGATCCTTCTAACCGAGGCCAATTTCAGCCAAAGGTTATCAGCGCAGAACAAAATTCCAACTGATCTAAGGGATTTATTTAAATAACTGGCGAAGGCGTCTGACATCATCAGCAACGTTTTCTAAACGCTCTGAAAAGTTCGCGGATAAATTTTGGAATTTTTGAACCACGTGAGTGTAATCTTTTTCTTTTTTCACGTAATTTTTTAGTTCTTTCATCGCGTTTCTTGCGCCTTCAATCGAAAAACGATCGCGGTGCAAGAGCTTCCGGATGACATAAGCATTTTCAACATCTTTACGAGTGTAGAGTCTCTGGTTGTTGGTCGCTTTTTTGGGTTTCAAAATATCGAATTCAGTTTCCCAGTATCTTAATACATAAGGTTTGATCTCTAAAAGTTCAGCCACATCGCCGATTTTAAATCCCATTTTATCAGGGATACTTTTGATTTCCGCTAGTAACAAATCGTCACACAGAGCGGCCGGTAAACTTTCTGCCGGTTTTTCGGATTCTACGAAATCTAAGTCTTTAAGCTGTAATTCCCCGTCTAATTGGAGATCCTGCTCATTCGTCATCATCATCCTTTAAGCCCGTTATGTCTTCACCGTTGAGTAAAGCCTTCAACACTTGCGAAGGTCTAAACGTCAAAACACGCCTGGCAGAAATCATAATTTGTTCACCCGTTTGCGGGTTACGTCCGATACGCTGGCTTTTGCCTCTGACTAAAAAATTACCGAAGCCTGAAATTTTAACTTTTTCACCACTATGAAGTTGATCCTTCAACGTGTTAAAAACCATCTCGACAAGTTCAGAGGCTTCCTTTTTAGAGAAACCAATTTTCTGGTAAACTTTTTCAACGATATCAGCTTTGGTCATCGTTGATTTACTGACGTTCTGTCCGCTCATAGGTCCCTCTTGTTACTTCTTTAAAAGCTTAAGCCAAACCCTTGAAATCCTTCAAGCTTTTTTCATATCGAATCTAACGGAGTGCGATAGAATATCGACCTTTTAGGTCTTCAATGAGCTTTTGCTGTAGTGCATTCACACGATCTTCTTGCAAAGTGTTTTCCCTGTCCTGAAGAACCAGACGAAGAGCAACTGACTTTTGCCCTTTATCGAGTGGTGCACCTTCAAAGACATCAATGACTTTCAGATCAATCAACAACACACCCGACTGGTGCCGAATCGTTTTCATGACTTCACCTACAGCCAATTCACTTGGCATAACAAACGCGAGATCTCTTTCAACAAATGGAAATTTCGATGGAGTATGAGATTTAATTTTGAAGAGGGCCCGTTTGAAAATGCGATCAATTTCAATTTCGAAAACCGCAACAGGTACGCGAATTTTATTTTCATCCAAAACTTTCGGATGAAGAATCCCGATAAACCCGATTGGCTGACCTTCAAGCTCAACAGAGGCCCACTGACCTTTATGAAGAAAATCCGGTGCATAAAGAGTTGAATCCATCTTCATACCAAGTGAAGTCAGACGATTTTTTTGCGCCCAAACTTCAATGGCACCTTTTAATTTAAATACCGGAGACTCGCTATTTTGTTTTCCCCAAAGATCTTGCGGAACGCCCCAAGCAATTCCTGAAACGCGAGTGCTTTCGGTCATAGCTCCATCTGCTTTTGCGAAACAAGGGCCGGACTCGAATAACAGTCCCTGCTGTTGGCCGTAGCGATAGTTATGAAGCATGTTTGTTAAAAGCCCAAAGCTTAAACTTGAGCGCATGACATTCAGCTCTTCATTTAACGGATTAACCAATGAAATGGGATCAGCCGTGATAGTCAGGCCTAAAGATTTAAGACTTGTATCACTTCCAAGAAATGTTTTTTCTTTTTGTTGAGAACAAAACGCATAGTTAATGGCTTGCGAAAACCCCAACCCTGCAAAAACGTGAGACAGGTTTTTCAAAGCCACATATTTAGGATCATGTTCAGACGGAGCTTCGGAAAACCTCGGCAAAGTTTCAGGAATGTTTTCATACCCATTCAATCTTGCGTATTCTTCAACAAAATCCATTTCACTAAACAGGTCCTGCCGAAACGAAGGCGGAATCAAAGTTAGAATTCCCTCTTGTTCGCTTTCAACTTTTAAATGAAGGCGTTCAGCGAATTCTCTGATGTTTTCGACGGTGGCCTGGTAGCCCAATCGATCCGAAATCAATTCGGCGGAAACTTTAATTTTACGATTCAATGGAATGCGGTTATCGATATCGACATACTCCGCAG
>JANPPO010000102.1:0-2080 GCA_031428555.1 Bdellovibrionales bacterium
GACGATTAAGAATCACACTCTTTTGAGTGATGAGTGAATCTCTGATCGCTTCAATTTCGGCTGACTTCATTCAATATCCCCCTTGGATGATTTCACCGAATAACATTTCGTTAAACAATGGCGGCATCTTACGAATTGAGACAATGATGTCACCAAAAAAATTAGTTTGCTTTATAGTTAGGCAAATCTCTTTCGCACTGCCTCTCTAATCTCTGCACCCTCTATGCTGAGTCGTGTCCAAGGTAATGCCATGAGTCTTTCTATTTCAATAATCTCTTCTGTTTCTTCGCAGATGCCGAATGTCCCGAGTTCTATTCTCGCAAAAGCACTTTCAATTTCAAAAAGTTGCTCGCGAATTTTATTTTGAAAAGTAAGTAATGAATGTTCGGTTAGCTGTGCGACGGTCTGGTCCATCTCATCACCAGATAAATCCACACCTTTTTTTATTTCTTCTTGTTGGTGGCGAAGCCGATTGATCAGATTCGCTTTTTCAAGTGCCAACTTTTTTCTGCACTCCAGAACTATCTCAGAATTTAATTTTGAACTTCTCATACTGGGCTCCTCCCCGGATGCTCCTTAATTGAAGCATCACTCGCGAGGTATGACAGGACGAGCCCTAGGTAGGGGTTAAAAGAATTATTCTTTCACACTGAGGGGTATAACTTCTCCTTTTCGGAGAGTTAAGGAATACAGGGGTCTCAAAACTTCTCTCGTAGGAGACATGTTTAAAGGACCGACAGCGCCTGGAAAATTTTCCAAATCTTTTAGCTCAGAAGCAACCTGGCGACGGCTGTCTGCGCCTTTTAAAATAAGGCCTCTTAATATAAGAGCACTTTCAAAAGCCTGAATTTCCATCATCGTTGGGTCTTCGCGGAATAAACTTTTAAACTCTGCAACAAAGCGGGAATTTTTAGCTGCCGGTGAATTCTGAATAAAGCCATCAACAAATAATAGAGAGTTCTGAAAGTGCCCTGCACGGCGCGCTAGACCTGGACTGTTCCACAGGTTCGTCCCCAAAAGATGAACGTCCTTAACGCCTACATACGAAAGGAAAGCCGAGATCTGGCCCATGTTCTTTGCACTATCAGGTATGAAGACAGCATCAAAGTTAACAACAGGATCAAGAATATCTTCTGCACTAATGTTTTCGCGAGATGAACGCTTATTGGCTTTTTTAGAAAATTCTTTTTGCTTGGTCTTATATTCTTCAAGTCGAGCTTCGATATAAAATTTGCCGACTAACTTTTGGCAAACATGTTTATGGTCGGTCGAGTTCGGATCATAAACTTGAGCTGCGGTGATTTCTCCACCACGAGCTAGTACTTCGTCCCAGAAAATATTGGCGGACTCAACACCGTATGCATCGTTTGGATACAGGACCGCAAATTTGCGCATTCCATATTGGGTCATCGCGGTATGGACTAGATGATGGATCTGCATTTCAGGCGTGAGTGAGTTTCGGTAGACGAACGGTGAGACCTCTGTAAGCCCCGATCTTTGCGAAAGGGTAATGAGAGGTACACCCAACTCATCGGCCTTTAGGGCGGCGCTCTCGGCTTCTCTGGATGAAAGTGCACCTAGTACTGCGACCACATTGTCTTCTCTGACTAGACGCTCGACTCCGCGGCGCGCTTTGTCGGGATTGCCTTGTGTGTCGATGACTGCAAGTTGAAAATTACTTTTTCCGTAATGAAGTCCTAAGCCCATTTCGATTGCTTTTAAAGTTCGCTGACCAACAGCGGCACTTCTTCCAGTGAGCGGCAAGATTACGCCGATTGTGCTGGAAGAGACTTTAGCCAAGGATTTCAAGAGATCGAGATTATTTTTAGCTTGTTGAGCCCAAACTGTTCCAGACCCCTGGTCAATAACTTGGTTAAAATAATTAAGTGCCATATCTGAATTTCTTCGAGCCATTTCTTGCTCGCCTAAACGATATAAGATTTCAATTCGTTGAGGTGCATACTGTGGATCTTGAAGAGACGCGCGAAGTTGATCTGGACTAAGTGATCTCCAGTCAGGTCCCGTTGCAACTGGCGCTGATTGCGAGTTCCCGCCTGTCACAACATTTGAATTTGCTTCT
>JANPPO010000103.1:0-3717 GCA_031428555.1 Bdellovibrionales bacterium
GTGAATGTTGTTTACTTAAACTAGCCCAAGGAGAGGGCTTGCATAATGTGACGATTCCGAATGAAACAGCGTGCTTAAGTCGGAAGCATTCCTCACGATTTGCCCTTGGTAAAACGTGAGTTCGAGTGAACCCGCAAACGATGGAAGCATCGGATGACCCGGAACAATCCAGACGGGGCGACCCTCACCGAGTGCGTGATGAGCTGTAATCAAAGTTCCACTTTTCATGTGTGCTTCCACGATCAAGGTAACTAGACCCCACGCAGCGATGAGGCGATTTCTCGAAGAGAAATTTCTTTTTGATATACGTTCGCTTAAAAGCATTTCGCTAACGAACAAAATTGATTTTTCTTTCCACTTTTGCTCATTCCAATGCGCTGGGTATTTTTGCGCAAGGCCTGATGGTAAAACGACGACCGTTGGAATTTCGAGCACCATCGAAATCAAGTGCGCTTTGTGATCGACTCCCCTTGCTCCACCACTGATGACACAGGGGCGCTGTTGTTTTAAAAACGTATAGAGTTCTGTCTGCATCCATTCACTGGAAAATTCGTGAGGTTCTCGAGATCCCACTACGCTAATTGTAAAATGAGAAATTGAACTTAAATCACCTTGATAGCTGAGTGCCAACGGCGGATCGGACATTTTTCTTAAAGAAAGTGGGAATTCCCGCTGACCATAAAATACAAACTTAAATTCATCGCGCATATGAATAGCTTCACTTGCTGCAATTTGATCGCTCAACGGAATTAAATTTTCCAACCAAAATGGGTGGGATGAAATTTGGCTCTTCAGCTTTTCGATGAGTTCATCACGATTAAATTCCTGAATTTGTTCCAAGCTTTCGATCATTTGGTTCATGTAAAGATATTTATAAGGTGATGCCTGAAAGGCTTGTAGAAATCCCCAAAGTTTTAATTGCTGCTCCATCTAAATCCTTTTGTTTAAAGTTTTAGATAGAGCCTTTGCAAATTCGCGTGCTAGTCGAGAGTTAGATTATCATCTTCTGCGTTGTAATCAGATCCGGAATCCGTTCGTTCGAGTCCAGCGAAGTCGCCTTCTCGAATTTCGGTTTTTGAACTTAAGATGTAAGCTGTCGCCACATCTTCTTGAATCCGGATAATTTTAATTGTGCCGATCTCGCGGTAAGATCTTTTTTGTTTCGTATACTTAACTCGTGTTTTAGGTTCCTGGTAAATGTTCATAACATCACCGTCTTTAAATCCAGCTGCAAGTCCACCGTCCAAAAACACAATCGAGTAAGGAGCAAATAGTAAATCTGTCGGAGAACGGAATCCACCAATAATAGGCACCAATGGCGCTGCGGCTACTTTAGGTTTATCAGATATATCGACCATGGGAATTTGTCCGGCAATCAAACGATCACCCAGCTCAACGGAATCAAGCATCTTGGTTAACTTTGCACGGTAGACATTTTCTGAATCGTTAATTTTTCCTATCACCTGAATTTCAGCGCGGTACTGAACTATAAAGCCCGCTCTGTTTTTTTCGATGTTTCTAATAACCGTGTAAGAGCCCGGCAAAGAATCAGAATTGAGCTCTACAAAAACTTCGCGTCCATAGTCAGCTAATTTCGCACCTTCTTCGAGTTCGACAATCTTACCTTTGTAATCAGGTTTGTCTCGGAAAAGTTCTACAGGCAAAGGCAACGGCGGAATATTGCTCAACGCTGAACGATCCGGACGAACAATTTTGGGAACAGAAAAATTTGGAATTTCTGGACGATAATCAGGAATACTTGCCGGAATATCTGCAACAGGAATACTTGATTTTCGCGCAGGAATCGCAACACCTTCGTACTCAACGACTGTTAAAGCTGGTGGCGCCTCCATTGTCCCAGGGAAAAATCTTATTCTCCAACCTGGTAGGATTTCATGCGGATTCATAATTTCGTCTGTATTGAATGACCAAATTTTCGGCCAAAAAACTGGATCAGCAAATAAAACGCCCGAGATATCCCAAAGCGTATCAGTTTTTACGACGGAATATTCACGCGGCTGCGAAGAACCGTAAACTTTGTTCCAATTCTCTTCAGATACTGGGTTTTGATTAAACTTTTTATAGATGTCATGGAAGCGATCTTCTGTGCGGTAATTAGGCTCGTCACTTTGCCCCCAGGCAGCTGGTGCAAGCAAAATGAGAGACAGAAAAAAAACTTTTTTCATTATCTTCTCACAAGAAGTTTCAGCTCGTTTTCAGCTCGAAAAGATTCTGGGCTTCCTGGATACTTCTTTCGAACTTTGAAAAACGCTCTTTGCGCTAAACTTTTGAGTTTCATATTTCGGTAGGCAACGCCTTTTGCAAATTCAGCTGCAACGGCTTTATTACTTGCTGGATAATCTTTCAATAGTCTTTGAAAATACTGAAGACTTTCAGCGTACTGACTTTTCTCTAAGGCGCTGTACCCAACCAGATAAATGGCGTTATCAGCGTGTGGACTACTTTTATATTTTTTAACTAAAAGATTGAGAGCTCTTTTCATCGAAGCTGTATCACCGCGCTGATATTGCGCTAAAACTTCAGTGTAAAGTTGATCGTCGTTCATTTTGTTAAAATCTTTACCTGTCAACTCGGCTTTTAGATCAATTTCTTTGCGCGACATGCGTTCAGATTTTGGTGCAGCAACAGAAATTCCACTTAAAAAAATAAGTGTCAGACTAAAAAACCATTTCATAGCTAGAGTCCCTTTCACAGAATTCATCCTTGAAGTGTGATCACAATTTATTATGACATGTTTCAAAACTGACTCACAAGCGCGAGATATCCACATGAAATGTTTAAAAACACTCTATCTAGACCTTAGACTGTCTCAAAATCAATGCTTTCAGCTGTTTGTTTAAATTTTAAGCAATGGTTAATTATATGATAACACTATCAATTATTCAAAAATCATAGAAATTTATTTAGTCGTCTTACATCGATCTTACATCCGTTTTTGGGACTTGCGGACGTCGAGTCTGAATTCGTGCAAACAAGACGAAGGTCATAAAGTTGCTAACTGCTTGAAGCATGTGGGCTTTTTGTCTGAGCTGCCTTTTTATTATGCTCTTTTCAAGTTTTGCGACTTTTTCGTACTTGGCAGAAAGTTCGGCTTTTTTACAACAATGGTGCATCGGCTCTATGCCCGTACAACAGGCAGATAAAATTTTGTGGCAAGCTCTTGTGTGCGCTCGTCATTTTCCAAACAATGACAAATGGAAGGCTTGGTTACAATTAAGTGGACTCATCCATTTATTTGTAGTTTCGGGATCTCACTTCATTGTTTTGGAATGGCTGCTCGAATTTTTGAGAATTCCAAAGACAATCCGGTTTTTCATTTTGTGGATATATAACGCGATAACCGGGTTTTCCCCACCCGGAACCCGCGCGTGCATGAATCTCAGCATCGGTTTTTTATTCAAAGTTCCTGAAGAACAGAAACTCTTTGCCGTGGCGCTTGCCTGCTTAGCTTTGCAGCCTTCTTGGGCAACATCTTACTCATTCTGGTTGAGCTGGCTCGCGAGCCTGATCTTAATCGTTACGCCACGATTTAAAATAGATCTGTTAAGAAATTTCATTTTTTATGGAGTGTGGTTGCTGCTGGGTTTTTCGATCAGTGTTTGGGCGATTCCAATGAATTTAATCTTGGGCCCGTTCATCAGTTGGATTTTATTTCCGCTGGCTTTCTTAAGCTATATTCCCGGAGTGGATACACTT
>JANPPO010000104.1:0-5092 GCA_031428555.1 Bdellovibrionales bacterium
GAACTTGAAGAGCTACAATCCGTTGATAGCACACTTCCAGGCATGAGTGCGGCACTTCCAGTCTTACAAGAATCAGTGGATCCAGAAAAAGCAGAGAGCGAATTACTCAAAGATCGCATCTTAAACATCATGACTAAAGACGAAGAAAAAGCGGCAAGTGCTTTCGGTATGTGGTTAGTTCGAAAGGATGGACAATAAGTTATGTCGATCAAAGTTCATAAGCTCGAAAATATTGAATACGAGACACTTAAAGGCTTCGATAAAGCCGGCATCCTGATTAATTATCTGGGTAAAGATGCAGTCAAAATCCTTCTTAAAAGAATGGACGATGGCGATATCCGAAAACTCTTAAGTGTTATGAACAAGTATCGAATTGTTCCAATTCACGTGACGAAACGCGTATTAGAAGAATACTACGAAATGATTTCAGAATCAGAAGAGTATATCTTTTCTGAGCATGTCGCGAGCAAGGACATGATCGTTGATGCTCTTGGTGAAGATCGCGCTCGAGGTATCCTGGGTGGTCTTAATATCGCTTCAGGTTCATCTCGTTCACTCGAGTCATTAGAGATGATCGATGCTAAGTCTTTGGCAACGTTCCTGGTCAGTGAGCATCCACAAACTGTTGCGGTCATCTTATCTCACTTAGAGCCAGAGAAAAAAGGCGAGGTTCTAAAACGTTTACCTGAAGCACTTCAAGCTGAAGTTGTATTAAGGATGGCAAATTTAGAACACGTTGATCCAGAACTTATTCGCGAGATCGATAAAGTATTGAAAAATCAGTTATCGAACACAGCAAGTGTTGAGCAAGGTACTCTTGGAGGCGTTCTTCCAGTGGCCGAAATGCTTAACGTTATGGATAAGAATACTGAGACATCGATTATGTCGCGATTGGAAGAAAAAGATCCGTTGTTGGCAGAAGAGATCAGAAAACTGATGTTCGTATTTGATGATATTATTAAAATTGATGATCGAGGTATTCAGGCTCTTCTTAAAGAAGTTGCAAATGATAAGCTTCTTCTTGCTCTTAAAACAGCAAGTGAAGAGATCAAAGGCAAATTCTTCAAGAATCTTTCTCAGCGTGCGGCAGAAATGTTGCGTGAAGATCTTTCTAACATGGGACCATCTCGTCTATCAGACGTAGAGGGTGCTCAGCAGGAGATCGTCAATGCAGCTAGAAGACTTGAAGCTGAAGGTAAGATCTTAATTGCAAGAGGCGGTTCAGAAGATGCCATGGTTTAATAAATCAGTTCTTAAAAAAGCTGATGCTAATGATTCAGTACTTGAATATAGCCCAACGAAATTTCAGTTGGGTACGTCTTCGCAGGCTTTGGACTATCTTGAAACTAAGAAGCGCGGTGCAGATTTCCGAATGAATGATGTCATTCGGATCCAAACAGGCGTTGAAAAAATTGAACAAGATAGTTATGAAGAGCGAATTGAAACTCGCGCCCTTGAAAAGCTAAAGACAATTCAAGAGCAAGCGTATGCTGAAGGTTACAAGCTTGGTTTGGAAGAGGGCGAGAAGCGCGCTTTTGATGAGAATTCAAAATTGATTCAAGATAGTTTGCAGGAAATGTCACAGATTGTGACGGCTCTTAAGACAATGAAAAAAGATATTATCAGCCATAATGAAGCACATATGGTGCAATTACTTTTCCATATGGCTTCAAAACTTGCACAACATCACCTTGAATATGATCATCAGCCACTCGTTGAAGTTATCAGACAGGCAGTTGAACTTGCTCAGGGTGAAGAGAACGTGATTGTTCATTTATCAGATAAACAAATGACCTTCATTGAAAATCTTCAAGCACAGAAAAAAGTTGAATTTGATTTCTTGGACAAAGTTAAGCTTGTTGCAAGTGCCGATATCACACCAGGCGGCTGTATTATCGAAACAAACTATGGTGAAGTCGATGCTCGGGTTGAACAAAGAATTGAAAAACTTTGGACTAATCTAAAAGAGAATCTTCCTCGAGTAAAACCGAAATTAGTAGGCTAATAAGATGAGCGTTGAAATTGATTTCAGCAAGTACACGAAATTGATCGATAAGCTCCATTTGTCTCGGGACAGTGGAAAAGTTATAGAAGTTAAGGGCTTGCTTGTTAAGGGCTATTTGCCTGGCGCGAGCTTAGGCTCACTTGTTGAGATATTCCCTCAAGATCATGAGCAAACTGTTTTGGCTGAAGTTGTCGGCTTTCAAGACAAACACGTCCTGATGATGGCATTGGGCGAAATGCGCGGCGTCTCTTTGGGGTCTCGAATTATTTTATCTCGTTCGATTGCAACAGTTCGTGCTTCAGATGAATTACTAGGCCGAGTAATTGATGGCTTAGGTCAACCTTTGGATCAAGGACCTGAGATTGAAAACTTCGAGGAAAAATCTCTTTATAAAACTGTTAGAAATCCACTTGATCGCAGACCTATTCGTCAGCCGATGGATCTAGGGATTCGTGCAATCAATGGATTATTAACTGTTGGCTTGGGCCAGCGTGTTTCTATTATGGCGGGTTCAGGCGTAGGTAAATCAGTGTTGTTAGGAATGATGGCTCGAAATACCAAGGCAGATGTTAATATCATCGCTATGATCGGTGAGCGTGGTCGTGAGGTCAGGGAATTTATCGAGAACGATTTGGGCCCAGAGGGTCTTTCACGATCAGTGGTTGTTTGTGTGACTAGTGACCAGAGTCCTCTTTTAAGAATGCGTGGCGCCTTTGTAGCGACGGCCTTAGCGGAATTTTTCTGCGCTCAAGGAAAGAACGTTTTATTGATGATGGATTCAGTAACCCGTTTTGCAATGGCTCAACGTGAAATTGGACTCAGTATCGGTGAGCCACCTTCTTCAAAAGGCTACACTCCAAGTGTTTTTTCAACTTTGCCTAAACTTTTAGAAAGAGCTGGCTCTTATGAGGGCGAAGGAAGTATTACAGGCCTCTATACAACTCTAGTTGAAGCAGATGATAACAATGATCCAATCGGAGATGCTGTTCGCTCAATCGTGGATGGACATATTGTTTTATCAAGAGCATTAGCGCATAAAGCTCATTACCCAGCGATCGATATTTTGCAAAGCTCAAGCCGAGTTATGAAGGCAGTGGCCCCACCTGATCAAATCAAGTGGGCTCAAACCATTAAAGAATTATTAGCAATTTATAAAGACGCTGAAGACTTAGTAAATATTGGAGCTTACAAACCCGGAAGTAATCCAAAAATCGATAAGGCTATTAAAAACATAGAGCAAATTAATGAATTCTTAAAGCAGTCTGTCGATGATCCAACGAACTATCAGACTACCTTAAGAATGATGCAACAAATTATAGTAAGTGCTTCATGAAATTTAAATTCAAACTAGAAAAAGTTTTAGTGCATCGAAAGATTCTAGAAGATCTTGCGCAAAAAGAATTTCAAGAAGCGCAAGCTGCGTGCAATGAACAAAAAGACATCTTAGAGCGATTTCGAACAGAAAAGAGCGAAGCTCGGAAACGCGCTTTCAGTGACCAATCCCAGACTGGTGGCCAGGTCCTAGAGGGCCTGAAACAAATACACGATTTCATTCTTTTGCAGGACATACGGATTGAAAAGCAGATCAAAGTCATTGAAGAAATGGAAAAATTGGTCGAGGCGAAGAGGGAAGTATTGCGGCAAAAAGCAATGGATACGAAAATAATAAAGAAGCTGGAAGAAAAGAAAAAAGCGCAATATTTGGAAGATGAGCGAATCAATGAACAAAAAGAATTGGATGACAATTCAAGTATGAGATTTGATCTAATAAGGAAACTCAAAAATTTATGAAGTCTGGATACGATCAGTTTTTTAAAAGTGCGCGAAATGCTGCTGACGGCAAACCAGCTACCGTCAAGCATTCTAAGCCGCTTGTTCAGCAGCCAAAATATACTCATAAGAAAAGAAGCAAACGTGCAAAATTTCCGGTCGTTTCTTTTATCATTTCTGTTATTGGATTCTGCGGAGCATACGCTGGCTACGAAAATTATGAACATATCGGTGTGCTGATGGGTAAGTTAGAATTTTCGCTATTCAATCCAGCGAATGCTGCATCCGATACGGTTAAGAAAGACACGGCAGCACCAATTCTCGAGACGACAAGTTTCACTAAGCCGGTCGTTGCAGAGCCTACTGGTGAAGAATTAAATCATCTCATGAGATTAGCTGAACGAAAAAAAGAACTCGATGCGAGAGAAGAAGAACTGAATCGCATGGAAACTGAAATGTCGAAACAAAAAGAAGAACTTCAGAAAAAGGTCACTGATCTTGAGAAGATGAGAAATTCGATTTCAACAATTCTTGAAGAGCGCGTAAAAGGCGATGACCAAAAAATCGATACGCTTGTTCAATTTTATTCGAACATGAAGCCACCTCAAGCAGCGAAAATATTTGAAACTCTTGATGAAGACTTAGCGGTTCAGATCTTAGGTCGAATGAAAAAGAAAAACGCAGCTGAAGTACTAAATTTAATGAAAGCTGATAAAGCTCAAACATTTACAGAAAAGTTTGCAGGATATAACAGAACAGTAGCTTCTAAAACACCGGACCAGAAAAATGATCCGGAAATGGATGAAGCTGCAGAGGGACCTACGAAACCGTAGGTAAAGGAGGAATTTTGATAGCAGGACTCGTAAAGAAAACGGGTCCAACACTGAATGTACCGGTGCCGGATTCCAAGGATAGGAATTCAGAGACACAAGGGCAGAAGTTTAACGATATTCTCGAGCCGAAAACGGAACGAGCCCCTAAAAAGGAAGATATCGTCAAAGCAGAACCCGATAGGGCTAAGCTGAGATCTGAACCTGTAAGAGTTAAATCTACAGAGAATCAGAAGAAGGTTGAAAGTCAGGAAGACTCTGAAAGCCAAACCGAAGGTCCCCCGGATCCAAAAGTGATGGATCCGAGAACTAGCGCAACGCGAGCACAGAGAGATCGAGCGATCCGACAATTCATGGACTCATTCGAGAGTGAATTCGGAATACCACCAGAAGAGATGGTGGAAGCGATGTCTCAACTCACAACGCAGGATCTCGAAAAGCCACCTGAAAAAACGGTGGATACATTAATTGCTCAGCTGGGTCTTCA
>JANPPO010000105.1:0-3457 GCA_031428555.1 Bdellovibrionales bacterium
GATTACTTGTTTGCCGATCATATCCAGCTAAGTACTGAAAATATGTTTGATGAAAAAGGATATTTAAACCGTTCGCATTTGCAAAATCAGAAAATTGATAAAGACTTAAAGAAGTACGATGCTATTTTCTTAATAGATAAGTCAGCACAGCGATTTGCTCGCGCTTACGCACTTGCGCAGTTCGGTGCTAAGCCTTTTTATCTAGTTCGTTAAATCTTTTATTCAACTTCATCATGACTTTTCTTAGTGTGCTTAAATTTCTTGGACAGTTTGTAATTTCTTCGACGGGCATTTTAAACTTTTGCTGCTCATATTGAATCGTGATGCCATTTTTATAGTTAGTCGCACGCGCGATCGGAAGTAAGCCCGGTTCCTGGGTAAGTGCCTTAACTAAATTTCTCTTTGGAATAGCAACTAGCGTTTGCAAATCACCCAGATTACTCATCCAAAGCAACAGGGGATGAATTTTCTCATTTTTGCAAAACAGAAGAGACTCTTTGGAAAGGGATTTTTCATTCCAGGAAACTTTGAACCCAACATGATTAAGTTCTTTTAGAATTTGTAAACTTGTAGCGATTCCGTCACTTGTGTCGATAGTGGCTTTTAGCAATGGGCGTAGTCGTTGCATCTTTTTAATTGGTGGCGCCGGTCTAAAGGATTTTTCAGAAAAACTTTTTTGATTTAATTTAAAAAGTAATCTCAGTGCCAAGGCAGGGCCGTTTCCTGTTTGATTTTTTCCCAGTAGGCAAAGGACGTCTCCTTGTTTAATCTTACAGCGGGTTAGTGGCTTTGATTTTGAGTTACCTAGTATGGTTGATGTATGACAATGAGATTCACCACTTCCAGAGTCTCCGCCTAAAAGGCAAACTTGAGAGTTTTTAAGAGCGTCCCGGACGCCTTTAAAGAAAGACTTTTTCGTGCTATTTGAGGTTCCATACTTCCATTGATTTGATAGCAGTATCCCAATTGCTTCTGTCCCTGATGCTGCGAGATCAGAAACCGAGTTCATGACAGTCATCCATCCCCACAGGTAGGGAGAAGTGTAAAGCCGACCGTCGATCTCTTCTCCTATAGAATCAGTTGAAACCGCAATGTACTGTAAACCCAATTTGATAATTTCGCAGTCTGATTCAAACAGTTCATTTTTCTGGGCCACGGCTCTAGGCATGCCTTTTAAAAGCTTAAATAAATCAACAAACTCCGTGTTATTTTTAACATTCATAATAGGCATATATAATTACCGCTTATTCATTTAAAGTATTTCGAAACTTAATCTATATGTCATCTCATCATGCAAGGGCGAATTTGAAAGCTCAACCAATATGGAGAAAAAATGAATCAATTATTTACGGTTCTAACAGTATTAATTGTCGGAATAGCTGCGTCTGCTCAGCGAGAAACTTACCTTCGATTACCGGTCCTTGTGCTTGATACAAACAGCGAAAAAGTAACACCGGCAGCAAAAATGAAGGTTCTAAACTTACCAAACACAGTCGTTATCAGCGGAAAAACTAATCCTTCACTGTTAATGACCCAGCTCGGGAAGAAAATAAATGATAATCGCTACGAGATTTCAGCTTACGGTACAATTAGTCATCATTTGGAAAATTTAGATGAAAATCTAAAGCTTTGTTATGGGGGCGACGGTAAACAAGCAGTCGAACTTATAACGAATTTAGCTGACAGCTTTCTAAGTGATCAGGTGGAGCTTTATTTCTACAGAACTTACAGTGATACACACTTTCGCAGAACTCAATCTTCTTCAAGACAAGATGACTTAGTAAAAGTCGGCGACGAAGATTATGAGCATTCAAAGCAATATTTAAAACGTCGACTTAAGCCAGGTCAAATTCAAACATTAACTGCTTACTCTGATGGTGGCGATGACACTTCAGAAGACGTTATTGAACATTGTAAGTAGCTTATCAAACAAACTTAAAATTTAATTAACATGCTTTTAATTAAGCAGAAACAAAGGGGAAATAATGAAACAACTTTTACTAATTTTAGCTTTATTGCCAACTGTGGCAGTTGCTGGTTTACCGACAGTCGGCACCTACAAGTGTCACAGCTTTAGAGCTTTTCAAAATACGACTGAATCAACCCGTGATAACGTCCTTCTTGAATTTGGTTATAGCAAAGCTAAAAATCCAATGTTGAAAGTATCAGTCATCGCACCAGTGGGCTCTTCTTATCCAGCCTTATTCGGTGGAACTGACACGCAATATTTGGCGCCACTTAAAGGCTTAGCTTGCACCTCTAGAAGCCCAGAAGAGCAAGGTACAAACTGCGCACTGGCTCAGTTGCCGGCGTTGAATGACAATCAAAATCTATTCACTGGTGAAGGCGAGCAATACGTTCACAGCGTGAATCTTTCTGGAAACTTCCGAGCTTATTCAAATATGACGGCTCAGCATAATAATCTTGCAATGGTTGTAAACTATCGCAAAAACAGTTCTCACTGGGAACGTCTTTTCGAGTGCCAGTTAGTGAAGTAGTTTAACTACAACTAAGTTGATTTCTAATTTGGAAATTAAAAAAAGGAAGGGGATCTACTTGATCCCTTTTTCTTTTTTCATTATGAGATTTTGATACGGCTTCGAATTAGCCGGCACACGGTTATTCTTTAAAGAAATAATGCACTTGTAAATTGCATCATCATTATCATCTGGATTTTCAACGCAACGACCTAGAGCGTCGGGATTAAAATCAGCACCCGCAACATTTTGCCAGCAATTCAGAAAAAATTTATCATCGTTCAAAGCATTGCAGGCCGTCGCTGCATACCAATCAAGTTTTAACTTTGTAGCTTTGACTTCACATTCTTTTTTACCCGATGCATGAATCATGCGAGTGCAAAGTGATGCAGGCTTCATCGCTTCAAGAGCAAAAGAGGACTGTGCATTGAGTAATAAAAACAAAGACATCATGAGCATGTAAAAATCCTTTAAGTGTCTGCTTTTTAATTAGCTTTAAGCGGCTTTCATCTTGAACAATACTGAATGCAGCGCCTTGAGCATATCGGGATCATAGCGACCCGCTAATTTTTCTTTCATCATAGTCAGCGCATCCAAAGGAGACATCGGTTTGTTGTACGATCTCTGGGTTGTCATCGCGTCGTATGTATCTGTCAGAGCTACTATTCGGGCGAATGGGTGAATCTCTTGACCCTTTAATTGCTGAGGATAACCATTTCCTTCCCACGATTCATGATGCTCAAAAGCCGCAGCCTTAACTGCATCAGAAATGTTGGGATGTTGGTTTAAAATTTGCAAACCGAACGCGGCATGCATTCTCATTTGAGCCCACTCTGCTTCGTCTAGTGGACCTTTCTTACAAAGTATATCGAGGCTTACATTTCTTTTACCTACGTCGTGAAAGAGAGAGCCAAGACCTAATTCTTCTAAAGTTTTTTTATCGTAACCGAGCACTCCGCCTAAGCCTAATGCGTAAATGC
>JANPPO010000106.1:0-10967 GCA_031428555.1 Bdellovibrionales bacterium
CGGTTGAAAGTTCTACTGCATGGACTTCCAAAACCTGTTCCATTGAAGAAGAGTCTTCAACATCCATAACTTCTTCTAAAGACACAGAATCTTCAAACTCTAAAACTTCTTCTTCGGGCAACGCGCTATCTAAAGCTGCAACTTCTTCAGTTGTTGATGGCATATCTGGATCTTCGGCTACTTCCGCCGTTGCATCGAAAATTTGCAAAGGTGCTTCATCAGCCATCACTGGCGCTTCAGCCGCAAGATGAGTTGAACCTGGGTGTCTTGCTTCCATCGCTTCTTCTTTGAGTTCTTTTTCAGCCTGAAGAATTTCATCATCACTTGCCATTTCTTCAGTGGCAAAAAGAGATTCTTCTTCTTCGTGTTCTTCGCGAAAAGAATCTTTCATAATGAATTCTTCAGCTTCGTCATCGTTGTGAGCCACTTTATCAGTAGCTTCGTGGCGAGCAACTTCAGCTTTTGCGAAAAGATCATCAGCTGCTTGGTCAGAGTGAATTTTGTCGTATTCTTCAACGCTTGATAAGACGTCATTTTCAATCGGTCTTGTCGTTTCAACCCAAATGTCCTGGTAGACATCAGTTTGGTAAAGATTAGCAAAACCTAGTTTACCTAATTCAAGTAAAGATAAGAATGTAATGAGTTTCTGACGAAGCATATCTTCTGCACCATCGATGATCGAAAAGAAACTGACTCTTTGGCCGACGATCAAATATTTTTTCAATTCCATAATGCGGCTGGAAATACTTTGAGTTTTGGCCGAAACCTGGTGGACTTTCTTTTTAGCGAATCTCAAAACACCGCGATACATAGCGATCAAAGAAAAAAGCGCATTATCTTCTAAAACAATTTCTTCTTCAACTTCGCCAAACTTTTCTCTGATTCCACGAGTCCAGATATCACGACCTAACCACGGACGATCAAGAAGGGCTTTTGCGGCCTCTTTATACTTTTCGTATTCCAAAAGTCTTTGAACGAGTTCCTTACGAGGATCTTCGTTTTCAATCACTTCGCCGTTCTCATCATAAGTCGGAAGTAGAAGCTTTGATTTAATTTGCAAAAGAGTTGCCGCCATCGCGACAAATTCGCCGGCCACTTCAAGATCGAGCTCTTTCATGAGTTGAATGAACTCGAGATATTGGGCTGTAATTTTGTGGATTTCAATTTCCATGATGTTCATCTCTTCCTTACGAATAAGGTAGAGAAGTAAATCAAGTGGGCCTTCAAATCGGGGCAATTGAATGTGATAACTCATGGCATTTACAATTTCATGTAACCCTATGTAGTTTCAAGTTTTTTAACTGTGGCTTGCCACACTCGGTCAAGCGTGAATTGTAAGCAGGCGAAGGCTTGCGAAGGAAAGCTTCGAGTGGCTATATTGTGAGTATGAAAAAAACGATTTTGAGCGGCAGTACAGTGACAGGCGATTTGACTCTAGGAAACTACATTGGCGCGATCAACAACTGGAAAGCCCTTCAAGACGATTACGATTGTCTTTATTTTTTAGCTGACTTGCATGCTCTCACGGTTCAACAGGATCCGCTTGTTTTGAAAGAGCGCATTTATAACTTTTATGCTCAGTATTTGGCCTTGGGCCTTGATCCGCAGAAAAATATTATCTTCGCACAGTCTCACGTTCACGAGCATGCGGAACTCTCGTGGATCTTAACTTGCCTGACTCCGATGGGTTATTTAAACCGTATGACTCAGTTTAAAGAAAAAGCGGAAAAGAATGTGAAGAACATTAATGCAGGTCTTTTTTCTTATCCTGTTTTAATGGCAGCCGATATTTTACTTTACGGTGCAGATCAGGTGCCTGTGGGTGAAGATCAAAGGCAGCATCTGGAACTTTGCCGGGATATCGTGGGATTTTTCGATCGTGCTTATAAACCGGGCGTGCTCAAGATGCCGGAACCTTATATTGGAAAAATGGGCGCTCGAATCATGAGCTTGCAAGATCCTACCAAAAAAATGTCGAAGTCAGATGAAAACGAAAAGAATTATGTTTCTATTATTGATGACGCGAAAAAAATCGAAAAAAAGATTAAATCGGCAGCAACTGATTCTGGTTCGGAAATTAAGTTTGATGAAGAGAACAAAGCTGGCGTTTCAAACTTGCTTACAATTTACTCAGTTTTAACAGGCAAAAAAATTCAAGAGTTGGAAGAAGCCTACGTTGGAAAAATGTATGGCCACTTAAAAATGGATTTGGCTGAAGTTGTCATTGAAACTCTGAAACCTGTTCGCGCGAAGTACGATGATTTGATGAAAAATAAAGATCACTTGGATGACTTGATGAAATCAGGTGCTGAACGTGCTCAAGGGCGAGCACGAAATACGTTAAAGAATGTTTACGATGCTGTGGGCTTAGTTCCCCGTAAGGCTTAGATCCAACTTGTGAGCATTGTATAAATAAACATCACCGGCCATCTTAAAATGGCTAGCGCTCCGGAAATCACAAGCACAAGCAAAATAATTCCTGTGATGTTTTCATTTCTCTCGAGCCAATAATTCCAATGGAGAGGCAAGAATCTTGCGATCACCTTTCCACCATCGAGTGGATGCAGTGGAATCAAATTAAAGATCGCTAAAAATAAATTAATTAAAATAAAATACTTTAAAATATCACCAAAGGCGACACTCGCTGCTAAGGCCGGAACGTTATGAACCATAAGACCTAAAATTCCTGCTCCGACGATTGCCATAAGGACATTCGATAGCGGGCCCGCCAAAGCAATCCAGAACATATCAACTCGGGGATTTTTTAATTGCCGCACATCAACAGGAACCGGTTTAGCCCAGCCAAAGAAAAGCGGAGAACTAAACGCGATGGCCATAATGGGGAGCATAAATGTTCCGATGGGATCGGCATGGGACATGGGATTTAAATTAAGTCTGCCTAACGATTCGGCTGTCGAGTCCCCTCTCCATTTTGCGACAAGTCCGTGGGCATATTCGTGCACACAGAGAGCAAATAAGAAAGGAACGAACATGACTGCTAATTTATAACCAATTTCCATATAATTCATTTTTCTATTGTAGCGAGAGGTCAGAGAATTTGCCAAGTGACTTGTTTTGCTGATCGGTGTTTTAATCTCGAGATCGGGATCATCAATTTGACGCTCAAACCTAGGGAACTGACCTCGAGTTGACGCAGCGTCACGCCTCAGCCGGCCGCTGATAATGTAACTGTCATATACTATGGAGGCTCCTATATGAGACATGCTTTGACTCAATTATCTGAAGACGAAATTCTTTTTCGTGATGCTGTTCGGGATTTCGCTGAAAATGAGATTAAACCTCTTGTTCAAGATATGGATCACAAAGCCGAGATGAATCCTGGCTTGATTAAAAAATTATTTGAAATGGGCCTTATGGGAGTTGAATCTCCTGAAAAATATGGCGGCGCAGGTTCAACATTTATGATGGCGTGCTTAGCAGTTGAAGAATTGGCTCGTGTTGACGGTTCGGTTAGCGTTTTGATGGACGTGCAAAATACGCTTGTGACAAATGCGTTTATCAAGTGGGGCTCTGAAGCGATTAAAGATAAGTATATGCCGAAGATGGCCACTGAGTGGATTGGTGCTTACGCACTTTCTGAAAGCGGTTCGGGTTCTGATGCCTTTGCTTTGAAAACTCGCGCTGAACTCAAAGGCGATAAGTATGTGATCAATGGATCAAAACTTTGGATCACGAATGGTAACGAAGCGACTGTGTTCATCGTTTTTGCAAGTGTTGACTTGGCAAAAGGTTATAAGGGAATCACCGCTTTCCTAGTTGAAAAAGGAATGCCTGGTTTTACCATCGGTAAAAAAGAAGACAAGCTTGGAATCCGCGCTTCTTCTACGACTGAATTATTATTTAATAACTGCGAAATCCCTGCGACAAATATCTTAGGCGAAGTGGGCAAAGGTTATAAAATTGCCATTGAAACTTTGAATGAAGGCCGTATCGGAATTGGTGCGCAGATGTTGGGAATTGCTCAAGGTGCGTATGAGGCTGCTCTCAATTATACGAAGTCGCGCGAACAATTTGGCAAATCGATTGCAACATTCCAAGGTGTGCAATTTCAGTTAGCTGAAATGCGGGTTGATTTGGAAGCTGCCAGACTGATGGTTTATAATGCTGCTCGATTAAAAGATTCTGGTCAGGATTTTATTGAAAGTGCTGCAATGGCAAAACTATATTCTTCAAAAGCGGCTGAAAGAATCACTTCAGTCGCTGTGGATTTATTCGGTGGAAATGGTTTTACAAAAGAATATCCAGTTGAAAAATTCTGGAGAGATGCAAAAATTGGCCAAATCTATGAAGGAACATCGAACATGCAACTTCAAACAATTGCGAAAATTGAATTGGGTGTATGACATTGAAATTGAATCTTTTTGTATGGGGAATTCTTCTTTTTACAGCTCACTTAAGCTTCGGGGCTGACCCGGCCCCGATAGCGACCGCGCCACTTGCTGCGCAGTCACCAACAACCCTGGCCCCGCAAATTTTTCGAGTCAATCAGACTGAAGCGCCAAAAACTTTGGATCCTCATCGCCTCAGATCCTCTTCGGGTGGATTTTTAAATCAGCAGCTTTATCGAAATTTCTTTATCTACGATGACAAAAAATCTTATGTTCCAGAGCTTGGCGAAGCTTGTGTAAAAAAGGGACTTAAGTGGACCTGTACTCTCAAAAAAGATCTCACTTGGAGTAGCGGCCTTAAAATTACGGCGCAGGATTTTGTCCAAAGTTATCGCCGGATTTTGACTTTGCCTTCGCCTCGAGCGGATCTTTTATTTAATCTCAATAATGCTAAAGAAGTTTTCGAACAAAAAAAGAAGCCTGAATATTTAGGCGTCAAGGCTATCGGGACCCGAATTATAGAATTCACTTGGGCTGTTGATTCTCCAGATAATGATCTGATCTTGATGAGCCCGCTTTTTGTTCCCTTGCCACTGGGTGAGTTTAAAAAAGACGTTTTTAGCGGACCCTACCAATTGTCGGATCAAAACAACCAGCGAATTCGCTTATCTCCTAATCGTCAGTACTTTAAAAAGAACTCAAGGCCTTCGGTTGAGTTTCAACTGTTCGAAGAAAATCTAGCAGTGAAAGCTTTCGAAAAAAAGCAGATTGAGTTTTTAAGAAAAGTTCCGACTGCGCAAATTCCTGCTTTTAAAGATAAGCCCGAGTTTCATTGGTACTCAGTTTTGAGGCTCGATTCTATTGGCTTCGGACCCGAACTGAAAGATCAGCTTGAACTTCGAAAAAGTTTAACTGAATCACTTCAGTTTGAAGAACTTCAGGGACTTTTTCACTCTCCAGGTAAAGTCGGTTGCCCTGGCTTATCTGAAAGCATGAGCGATGAAGTTTGTTACAAGGGTTCGGCAAAAATAGCGACTCCGCTTACTGATGTTCCCGCTTTGACTTTTACTTACTCGACTCTTGGCGGAGACGATCACCGAAGGCTCGCTGAGTGGCTTCAAAGTCAGTGGCAGAAAAATTTAAAAGTCAGCGTTGCGCTTCAGCCTTTGGAAAACAAAATTTTTCAAGACCTCATGGAAAAGAAGCCAACTGCCCTTTTTCGAAAAGGTCTGAACTTAGAAAATCCAACTTGTTATAATGCTCTTCAGATTTTCACAAGCGAACATCCCGATAATTTTATTCAATTTAAAAGTAAAAAGTACGATGGCTTAGTTCAAAAGCTTAAAGTCGCTTCACAAAAAGCAAAACGGAAAATCTGTACTCAAGCTTTGAAAGTTTTAATGGACTCTTACGTGATGATTCCAACTGGACGAATCCATTTTGCAGTTCTAGCAAGCCCCCAATGGATCGATTGGCGACTGAATGAGCTCAATCATTTGGACTTAAGCGAACTTAAGGCTGCGCCTTAAAACTCTCCTTAAGGCTGCGCCTTAAAAGTAATCCAGGTGTTTAAAGTTTAGACAATTCCATCGTCATTTCATCTGGCTATAGAAAAATCTTGAAGTGTAGTTCACCAGGTTTGAGCTTTCAAAAAGATTTATAAAAGTCTTCAAGGTTTGGTTTGGAACAACCGAAGTCTAGTCTAGCAGGACAAAGATCGATATCGATCCCCCTCTATTTAAAAGGAGCCAACATGGCAGACAAGAAGAACGATAAGCAGGACTCTCCCAAGATTCAAACCCAGGTTCCAGGCAACGTCGTGTCGATGGCAGATTACCGCTGTCACGCTGATGGTTGTAAAGCTAAATCAACTAAAGCTGGTTTCTGTGAAGAACACTTTGCTTGGTTCAAAGCGGGCTTGATCACGAAAGAAGGAGCTAAGGCTCAAGACTTCGAAAAGAAGTTTTACCAGTATCAGGCAGCTCAGAAAAAAGCGGCTTAATTTTTTTTATAATAATTTTGAATTGGGCGTAATTCAAAGATGTGAGACGGGAAGAATTGATTCTTCCCGTTTTTTTTTGCGCTTTTACAGATGGAATAATCACTATTCCAAATGAGCTCTAGATTTAATTGTCGAGTGGTCGGTATGACTGTGGTTCAACTTTAATCAAGGAGTCTACCGTGAAAGCTTTTTTTATCTGTCTTAGTCTACTCGTAACTAGCTCTGCTTTTGCAGCTGCTGGACGACTTGAAGTCCCACTACAGTGCGGTCTTCAAATGTTTTACCCGGATAACGGCTGTGGAAATTGCAAAACCGTGAATCGCAAGTTCATGCTGGAGGGCCCGCTAGTTAACGAAACGATCAAAACTAATGACCTCACAAAGACCGTTGCCGCAAGAGATAAGGAAGTTCAATATTCAATCTCTGGAGAGCACAATTTCGTACATTATTCGATTAACATTGTAGACAAAAAAACAGGCAACCGTTCGGCTACTCAGGCAATTTATGTGAATTCAAAAAACGGAGTTTTCGCGAATCTTAGCGATAGCTCAGGTCTCTACATCACACTGTTTTGCTCTGCTCCCACGTCGAAGTAAGACTTCACGTTATCTCATGAAAAAGGTCACAGAAAAAGGTCCAGGTGCCTTGTCGTCGTCAGTCGGCAAGGCCTAACATAATTTCATGGACGCTCAACTTTCCCCTGAAGTGCTAGTCGATAAACCCGAATATGTGACTGATCTGAAAAGGATCGAGTCTCTTGCACAGAAAAAATCGGCTGAAAATTTTGAATTCTCTCAGTGGCTGAAAACTCAAGATCCTCAGGCGATGGACGAACTTGTTAAAGAAGTTTCGACTGTCGTAGCCGCGGGCATTGACTGCACGAAATGTGCGAATTGCTGTAAGGCGCTGGTGGTAGCGCCTGATTACCGCGACATCAGTGAGCTCGCTCAACACCTCGAAATGCAGACTTTTGATTTCAAGAAAAAGTACATGAAAAAAGATACCGATGGCGACATGGTTTTTAAGCAGAAACCCTGCCCGTTTTTAAAAAGTAATAAGTGTTCTGTTTATTCGGCTCGGCCTCAGCTTTGCCGGAACTATCCTTATCTTGATAAGGGAAACTTTTTGGCCACGATAGGCCGAGTTTTAAGCAACGTTTACGTCTGCCCCATTGCTTTTAATACATTAGAACTTCTTAAGTTGAAGTTTGCTTGAATATTGAAACGTCCTTTTTAATTTTGACACGTTGTTACGCATAATGTACCTGTCACATCCATGAAGTCAGTTATTATTACCGGGGCTGGATCAGGCATTGGACGAGCAACCGCACTGAGGTTTGCAAAGCACCACTATCACGTTTTTTTATTGGGCCGCGATGCTCGGAAATTAAGAATCACGCATCTTGAATGCGGTGATGCGACTTCCATCGTCTGCGACCTCACGAAGTCTGCAGAAGTGGATCAAGCTGCCCGACAGATTTTAAGCACCAATAAAGATGTCGAAATCATCGTTAATAACGCCGGCACTTTTACTTACAAACCTTTCGAGCAACAAACTGATGAAGAGTGGATGGGACAATTCCAAATTCACGTTTTGGGGGCGGTTAGACTGACTCGCGCTGTTTGGCCGACTTTTGTGCAAAACAAAAAAGGTTCGATTGTGAATGTCTCATCGACTTTGGGAATTCGTCCTACTGCCGGCACGGGTGCTTATTCAGCGATGAAGGCAGCGCAAGTGTCTTGGACTCAGAGTTTAGCGCTTGAGGGCGCACCGCACGGGATCCGTGTTAATTGCGTCGCTGCGGGCATTGTTGATACACCTATCCATCCGCCTGGGACTATCTTGCAAATGCAGAATGCACAGCCATTAGGGCGCGTAGGAAAGCCTGACGAAATTGCTCAGGCGATTTATTTTTTAGCAAGCGAACATTCGGCATGGACAACGGGTTCAATTCTTCATGTCGATGGCGGCATTAATCTGTTATGAAAAAGAGTGTAGTCTTCGAATGTCGGTTTAGTTCGGCTCATTTGTACCACCAACCGAAGTGGGATGCGGCTCAGAACCGTGAAGAATTTGGGCGCTGTTTTACTGAACATGGGCATGGCCACAATTACCGCGCTTTAGTTGAATTAGCTGAAGTAACGGATTCAGAACTAGCCTCTACCCGCGCAAAACTCGATCAGATCATATCTAAAGTTGATCACGAGCACTTGAACTTTGTGATTCCAGAATTTAAGGAAAAAATCCCAACGACTGAAAATATCTGTCTTTATTTGAAGAACGAAATCGAGAAATCGATTTCTTTTCCTTTGCTATCTATCGAGCTGTTTGAAGATCACGATATCGGTGCCCAACTAATAAGTGACGTAACTTAAAAACAGGTCATTAAACTTCATGGCCTGAAGTGTTTTATGCTGATCTTGAACTTCCTGAACAACTTGAATTTCGGTGTCCGTAAAACCAGCGCGTTTTCTTAAGTCATGATCGAGGATTTCAAAACGCTTAGGTAGTTTTTGCGCTAGCGATCGCATGCGGATTTTAAAGTCCTGATCAGGGTCTAATTTCTGTTCTTTACAAAAATCTTGGTACCAGCGACTGCCGAAAGCCACGTGGTCTACCTCTTCTTCGTTGATTTTTTTAATTACTTTTTCAAGTTGTGGCGCATGACACTGGGCAAGTTTTCTTAAAATCGCGGCCCCAGCATCCAGTCCGCTGGCCTCTAAATATCGGTGCACAATCAGCATTCGATCTAGGATAGAGTCATCTTTTGAAACTGCGGCCCATAAGCTTAAATAAACGGGCCAATCGCCCCATTCAAAATTTAAGGCCTCTAACTGGTCTAAACAAAGCTCGAGGTGTTTACTTTCCGAAATTGCAAGGTCAGCCATTTGTTCACGGAATTCTTTGGGTGCATTTGGATACTCAATGAAGCTTCGGTAAGCGAGCTCCATCGCTTGCAATTCGATATTCGCAAGATCATGAATAAGCCGGGCCTGACCCTCCGGGCTGGATAGTCCCTTTTTATTTCCGCGCTTCACCCTATCCAAAACGAACAAATCTCGACCAGGCGCACAAGCAGGGATAGTCAAAGCAGCGGCTTCGTTTCTCCAGGCACTTTCGATATTACCTGGGAGCGCGCGAATTTTATCGCGGACTTGGGTGATAAATAAAGCGTTCACTTCTGGTTTAGCTTCTGGTTCCGCTTTTGGGCTCAAAGTTTTTTCCTTCGGTCTTATTTTGGGGCATGGACAAAGCCATTCTATTTTGGAATACTCCTTCCATTATGGGAAAGTCATGGAAAAATCCACTCAAAGTCGCCAACGCTCAGAAAAAGGGCTTGGTATTCACTAAACTCGCACGCGAAATTCAAGTCGCCGCAAAATCTGGCGGAGCTGATCCGTTAATGAATGCTCGACTTAGATTAGCCATTGAAAATGCGAAAAAAGGATCTTGTCCAAACGACACGATCGAGCGCGCGATTAAAAAAGGCGCCGGTCTTCTTGATGATGGAAAGATTATTGAAGAATTAACTTATGAAGGTTACGGCCCTCATGGGGTTGGAGTCTTGGTCGAGTGCCAAACTGATAATCGAAATAGAACGGCTGCCGATATTCGAAGTATTTTCAAAACTCATGATGGGAATATGGGCGAAACCGGTTCGACACTTTGGATGTTCACTCACGTTGCAAAAATTGAGGCCTCAAAGGCGGGAACTTTTGATCCCGATGAAGAAGCCATCGAAGCTGGTGCAGATGAAGTTGAAAAAGAGGGCGATTCCTACGTTTTCTACGGAGCTCACGATGCGCTTTCGAGTATCCAAGAAGTTTTGACTACGCGTGGATGGAAAGTGATTTCAGCGGAACTGACTTACAAGCCAAAAAATCCAACTGATTTAAATGAAGTGCAAAACAAAGAGGTCGAAGAGTTCTTAAACGAATTGGACGATCACGACGACACTTCAAAAGTCCACGCCACTTTATAATGTGGCGTTTTGACCTCTAGTCTAGGTAGGTTGTGTTCAAAGCTTGAGTGATGAAGCTGATCTTATTTCCGCAACCAACTGATGAGCACTGCTTTACTCCACCGCATTGTTTTGCAGATTCATTTTCGAAATCCATAACTTGAGAGGCCTGAATAGCCACTTCGTTTTGGGCTGCAACTTCTACGGATATTTCCGTTTCAACAAATGAGTACTCAAGATTCGTCGAATTTTCAGTCTCAACGACCGGCACACAAACCGCTTCAACCTGATTTAAAAGTTGGATAGGCAACTGAAGAAGAGCCTTCTCGCACATCGATCCGTTTTTTGCTGACTGGTCCAGGACTTGAACTTTATTGATTCGAGAATTTTTAGGAAGTTTTGAGTTCGGAAGGTAAACACTGAAAGCTGAACTTAAGAACATGAAGGAAGTAAGAAGAAAAAACGTGAACCACTTCATCAGAGTATTCCTTTTTAAAGTTTTTCGAGCCTCGCTGGCCGCATTAGAAAAACATTTTTTGTGTACTCTTAGGAAAACAGATTCGAAAAATTTTGTCCATAGTGGGAATTTGACATGGACTAAATCACGACCAACGTTAAAATCGAAAATTTTTATGAAAATTGATGCAGCGTCGAC
>JANPPO010000107.1:0-4799 GCA_031428555.1 Bdellovibrionales bacterium
TCAGTTTTGGTTTTCTCGTTCCAATTTCGATCAACCTGAATTTCTGCTGCGCCGGATTTTTTCGTTTTAACTGAGTTATCTAATCTGAGGTACTCATTTTCTGGATCTAGAATAACTAGCGCTTCTTGCGATGCTTTTGTCGGCCTTACAAATACATTCATTGAATTCCAATTAAAAGACATCGCACCAACTGGAGCATCATAAGCGCGATCGACTCTGACACTTTCACGAGATTCATCAAAGCGGACAGAATCGAAAAGTGAATCATCGACGCAGATGTCACCGGTGATTTCTTTTACATTTGTACGTTTAAAAGAATTCACTAGAAACCACATATTTTCAGAAACAAATGAGGGGTCCCCGCCTCCTACAAGATACAAGGAGCCTTTTAATTTGCCATCTTCAATTTTCGCTGATGATTTTAACTGAGTTTTAAATTTCGTCCCGGGCGCAAAACTTTGCAGCACGGCCGAAGCTGTTGCAATTTTACTAATAGACGCTGGTAACATGAGAATATCTGAACGGTGTTGAAGAATGACCGTTCCATCTGGCTTCGCCCAGTGAAAAGAAAAGTGATCAGGGTTTAATTTATTTTTTTTAATTAGGCTTAAAGTCCAGTCGTTGAAAGTCTGACCTTCAGCCGAATATGAGACTAAAATTAATACGAAAAACCATACTAGATGTTTTATTGCTCTCACTAGCCATCCCCTTAAAAAAGCATTACGGTAATCCAATGACTCGACGTGATTGGTTTTTTGTCTACATTCCCGTTCCTCTTCTTATTCTGGTGGATTGGTTTACAAAAAGTCTAGCGCTGACTTATACAAATCATCGCGAAGGTCCGTTTGGTCCATTTTATATGATCTTTAATCACGGCGCCATGCTGGGATTGTTTTCGGATCTACCCCCCACACTTCGAATCGTTTCCCTATCAACTTTCGGCGCGGTTATTGTCGGCGTGTATTTTCTTTTTCAATATTTAATTCCAGGTCAACACATGAAGCTTCGAATTGGACTGTCAGTTTTGCTTGGTGGAATTTTAGGAAATGTTTTTGACCGCGTTCGCTATGGAGCCATCGTTGATTTTATTAAAATTACTTTTCGCGGTTACGTTTCCCCGATTTTTAATGTCGCCGATGTTGTCCAATGGTTAGGTTATCTTTTAATTGTATATTTCTTTGTTCGCGAAGGTCATACACTGTGGCCAGAACAAAATTCTCGCAAATCATTTTGGATCAATGCTCCTTTTCAAAAACGCTTTAGCTTCTTCTTAGCAGCGATAGGTC
This sequence comes from Bdellovibrionales bacterium, assembly GCA_031428555.1. Taxonomy (GTDB): domain Bacteria; phylum Bdellovibrionota; class Bdellovibrionia; order Bdellovibrionales; family Bdellovibrionaceae. The sequence goes on from JANPPO010000107.1 coordinate 1,287, forward strand.
TAATTCTAACAGGTATTTTCGTTGTATTTTGTTACACCTATTTAAGAGTAACACTTCAGGAATTAACTGCAGCCAATCAACAAATTGTTCAAAAGTTCGTAAGACCTTTCGTTCTTCTTATCCTTTGTCTAGGCTTCGGATTTTCTTTGCTTGTTTATATCCTGGGCGGAGTTTTTTCTCACCGGATTGCGGGGCCCATTTACGCTTTCGAGAAATTTTTAAGGGCCACGATGAATGGAAACAAAGTTAAATTTAAAGTTCGAAAGAATGATGAATTTCGCCACTTGGAGCCACTAGCTGCCATGATCTCTGATAGCTATGAAAGCTTGCGACCTAAGCCGGAAGTAACGCCGCTTCCTTCAAATGTTGAAGGTAAAACCTTTTCTTCTGATGATCCAATAGACAAATAGCTGATAAATAATCGCCGTCTGGGTTTCTAACAATGCCCAGTGGCTGAATAGGTCTTAATTTTCCTGATTTCGAGCCCTTATCATAAATAATTTCAACTTTGGATTTCTTCAACAGAGCATCTCGAACAACCTGAGCCGCCATAGACTGAGGAAAATTTAAACTATAGTAAGCCCACTCTAACTTTTTAATTTGTTGTTCTTGAACTTTTTGAATCGAACTTTCACCAATTATACTGAGGCACTTCAAACCGACGTGCAGACAGGCGTTCGCATCATCTGTCGCTCGGTGGGCAGCGCCCCCATCAATTCCCAAATGTTTCACTAATGTTTGTAGTTTATGATTTTCAGTCCCATGAATTAGATTACGAGATAATAAACTTGTACAAAAAACAGGCGTTGAAGGAAGAGCTAGTCCATGGCGTTCAAAATCAAATGCGATAAATCCCATATCAAAAGGAGCATGATGGGCCATTCCAATACTGTCTTTCATAAAAGCATGAATCTGGCCGATCACGTCCTTCATGGGCGGCGCATTTTCAACCATTTCGTTGGTAATCCCGTGGATTCCGATTACGAAGTCTCCCATAGGCTCTCTGGGCTTGATAAGGAACTGCAAGCGATCGACTTCTTTGCCTTCGAACCACTTTACAGCTCCGAATTCGACGATATCATCACCTACCGGAAAGGCTCCGCTAGTTTCAGTATCAAAGGCAACAATCGGGTATTCTGTCCAAAGTCGAGTGCGATCCATCTCTCTTTATTGTTTTTCTTAAGTTATTTAGTCAAACTAATTACATCATGTCTTACAAAAGATTTTTTCTCATTTTTATCGCGTCTTTTTTCTGGGTTCCTTTTCTGAAGGCTCAGTCTTCGGGCGGTGCCTCTACTCAGCCGACTTATCGCCTATCGGGCGCGGCAACTCTTGCAAGTAATTTTGTCGAGAAAGGGCTTACTCAAACTAAGGGTGACCCTGGCTTACAAACGGACTTCTGGTTTAATTTTGGTTCGCAGTTTCGCATGGGTCTTTGGGGGGCAAACGTTCGCTATGACTCAACTCCGACGACTCACTTTTGGCTTAGAGCTAATGCTGATGTTCGAGTCGACTTTTCACCCGATGCAAAAATGAACATCGTTTATAGTGAAAACAAATACTATAAAGAAAATAATCGGAATGGAAATCTTGTCGGTGTTCACTTTGATTTTTGGGGTTGGAAAATCATTTACGACATGGAAAGTAACTGGCAAGGCACTGGCCAAAAATCAACATATGCAGCTGCTGGCAAAGATAGCATTGTATGGGATGAATATATCTGGGCCAATCGTGCAGGTTACACCATGCCGGAAGCTGAAGGTGTAAATGGATTTTTAGATGTTCGAACCGGTTTGGGCACTAAAGCTAAAGACTTCCTTTTGATGGGAAGTGTCTCTATGACGAATGCTGCCAGAGATTTTAAAGATCAAGGTAAACTTGCTTTCATCTTCTCGGCAACGGTCGGCTTCTAATACTTTATTCTTTAAAATTTGAATTTGCCTCAGTGAGTCCTTTGTTGTTTGTGTCCCGACGAGATACTAAGCTTGGCTAGCTTAACAATCAGGAGTTTTATCTATGCAAATTCTAATTTTTTTGAGTTTTTTCAGTTTCGTGTTTGCTGCGCCGGAACTTCGCAGTGTAAAGGCTTTGAAAACTGAATTAAAAGATGGAACCTTTAGCGCTCAGCTTGCAGCTGGGTTTCATTTTAATGATAAAGCCCCGAATGGTATCCAGGCAGAAAATGAATTCGTTAAGCCGACAGTCTTTCTTCCACAAAATATTAAAATAGAAAAACTAGCAGGCAAAACTTTAGCAGGCACTGCTCATCTGTATGTTTGCGATGATAAGGTCACTTATTGCGAAATGCATTCGGTAGCACTTGGCAAATCATCGACTGGAAAAAGCAAAGCTCCAGTAAAATCGACAAAAGGTAAAGTGGATTCCCATGGATTCATCGTTAATGATTTTGAAAGTGCTCTGAACAAGGCACAAAAAGAAAATAAAATGTTACTTGTGGATTTTGGTGCCCGCTGGTGTCCAGCATGTCTTCGCATCGAAGACGAGATTTTTGATTCTCAGGAATTTAAAGTAAAAACAAAAGATTATGTGAAGGCAAAAGTCGATATCGATGTGTTTGCTAGTTCAGTCTTAAAAGACAAATATAATATAAAAGGTGTTCCAACCATCTTATTTTTAACGACAGAAGGAAAAGAAATCGTTCGATTTTATGATTACCAACCTATGAGCTTCATAAATGATGTTTTAGCTCAAGTTAAAATGCATCCTGACTCGATTGAAGCGTTGGAAAAGAAGGAGCAAACGGCTCAGACGATAGAAATTTTAGCTAAACGATATTTCTTTTCTCACCAGTATAGCGAAGCATTAGGCTTGATGGAAAATATGAAGCCACAGCCAAAAGAATATTGGTTTGCAAAAGTGAGTGAAGCTGAAGCATTGGCAAAAGCCGATCCAAAAAATAGAAAAAACACAATTCAGATCTTAAAAAATGCAATCAAAGCAGATCCGGAAAGTTCTCGCTCAATTGTTTGGAGAACGAGTTTAGCTGATGCTTTGGGCGAGGATAAAAAAGAAAACCAAAAGGAACTAGTTCAAGTTGCAAAGGACTCGAGCAACTTAACGAATAAGCTTTTAACTAATGAAGATGAACTAACAAAAGCTGTGCAAACTGATTTTTTAGGAGAATTCACAGGACTTGAAGGATTGTACGTTGCCATGATGAATGCCGAAACAGCAGAGATCGCAGGCTTAGAACAAAAAGCCGCTTGGGAACAGGTTATTTCTCAAGGTGAAAAATATAAAGTAAATGCGAAGATGCCCGGCGCATCGTTAAGGCTTCTAACTGCGATGATTAAAGCGCAGAGCTTTGAAAAAGCTTTAACCCTAGTCAATTCGCTTCTGAAAGAAAAACCGCAGGATGGCGATTTACAACGTCGTAAGATGCGTGTCCTTATTGAACTTAAAAAATATGACGAAGCGATTTTAATCGGTGAAAAAGCTTTGAAGAATTCATATGGATTGAATGAATTCTTTGTCGTCGAACCTTTGGCAAAA
>JANPPO010000108.1:0-11741 GCA_031428555.1 Bdellovibrionales bacterium
CTTTTCGCCAGTTTGGGTGACGAGATTCACTTTTTTCTGAGTCAGCTGAGAAATGATTTCTCGAGTGTTACCAACGTACTTCAGCTCACCTTTGTTGATGATACCGACACGGTCACACAAAGCTTCAGCTTCCTGAAGATAATGAGTTGTTAAGACAATACTAACGCCCTCTTTTTGGAGCTCGCGAACGAACTGCCAAAGCTGAGTCCGAAGTTCGACGTCGACGCCTGCAGTGGGTTCATCAAGCAATAAAACTTTTGGAGAATGAACAAGGGCTTTGGCGATCATCATTCGGCGTTTCATTCCGCCCGATAGTTGGCGCATCATTTTATGTTTATGATCAACAAGCTTCAATCGCTCTAGCAAATGATTGATACGAGAACTATTTTCCTTAATTCCATAATAGCCCGAATGATATTTTAAAATTTCTTCTAGGTTAAAAAATCCACTCGAAACAACTTCTTGTGGAACGATGCCAATTTTTGTTTTTGTCTTCAGAGGATCAGTCGTTACCGAATCACCGAAAACTTTGACGTCACCAGAAGTCGCCTTTTCTAAAGTCGTGATAACCGAAATCAAAGTTGTTTTACCGGCACCATTTGGACCCAAGAGACCAAAGATTTCACCAGGCTTCACGTTGAACGAAACTCCTTTCAACGCATCGGTTGAAGGGCCAGTCGGTGATTCGTAGGTCTTTTTTAAATTATCGATTTCAAGAGCAAACATAATTCTCGATTCATTGATGTAAATTTAGGATTTAAATTCGATGTAAATGCTTTCTAACGACAACACCGCATCTTTATTAAAACTGAGTTCTTTTTGAAGATTGATAAGCCCCTGTCCTACATTTTGAAGTTTTTCAGTCGGTAATTCAGCAAGCTTATGAAGCTGAGGATTCAAATCCAAAGTCAGCAGCGACTTCTTTTCACCCTGCTGCAAAAACAAAGTATCTCGAATCATTTTAAGCCACAAATCAAGTCCATGCTTCAGATCATCTTTATTTTTTAATAAATCTCGCCAGCCATCTTCGGTTAAAGTGTCAGAACTGCTCAAAAACTTTACAAGAAAATCGGCCCAAGTATTTCGAAATTGTCTCTCATTCGGAGTGTTTAAAGCTTCTAGCAAATCAAATCTTCCAAGACTTGCTTCTAAAGCCCAGTCTGGAAAACTTTTTCTTTCCTTAATTTCTTCTAATGGCACAGGCTGAAAGTGAAAAACTCGAAGCCGAGAACGAATCGTTGGCAACACACTGGTTAACGAAGGCGCAAGTAAAATAAGAGTTGTACCGTCCGCAGGCTCTTCTAAGGTTTTAAGAAGTGAATTGGCTGTTGAAGCATTCATCTTCTGAGCTTCGTCAATTAGAACAAATCGATGGGCACCGAATGATCTGAGTTGCAGAAATTGTAGAACATGCTGGCCTTGCTCAACTTTGATAAGTGCGCCATCAGGCTCGATAAACAAAACGCTTTCGTGTTGCTGCAGAACAACTCTTCGACAAGGTCCACATTCACCGCACGCCTGCATATCGCTTCGATTTTCACAAAGTACTTGCTGAATCATTGCCCAAGCAGATTTCTTTTTGCCAACACCTGACGGACCAACGAATAGAAAACTTCCTGTCAGCTGGCCCCTGTCTAAAAGTTGAGTCCATTGATCAAAAAGTCTTTTGTGACCAATCACTTCGGATTTTAGCTGAGCCATTTTCTCTTCTTCAATTCTGCGTGCAGGATTTGAAATAATTGCTCAGGAGTTTGCGAAGCATCTAGTACGATCCACTGAGTTGGATTTTCAGCTGCGGCTTTTAAAAAACCTTGTCTGACTTTTTCATGGAACTCGCGGTTTTCAGATTCGATTCGGTCGGCTTGAGAATTTTGACTTTTTTCCCTACGAGAACGTCGCTTTTCAGATTCTTCAACAGTGAGATCTAAAAGAATTGTCAGATCAGGTTTTAATCCAGCCGTCGCAAAATCATTTAATCTATGAACTTCTTCCCAGCCAATTCCACGAGCGTGTCCCTGAAATGCCAAGCTTGATGCAGAAAAGCGATCAGTTAAAACCCAATTTTTTTTCGCTAAGCTTGGCTTAATGAGTTCATCAACAAGTTGTGCGCGAGAGGCTTCGTACATCAAAAGCTCAGCACGTGGAACTGGTGCCGGATTTGATTTTTCAAGGATCAGTTGGCGCAACTTTTCACCCAAAGTTGTACCACCGGGTTCACGAGTTTGGATAAAGGGAATATTTTTTTGTTTGAGCTCAGTTTCGAGACTCTTCATTAAAGAGCTCTTGCCCGACCCATCTAATCCTTCAAATGCTAGAAAATACATGCAGTTGGGAATCCCATGACTGAGATACTTTGTCAGTGCATGATGCTTCCGGCTCTGCAAATACCGCTCTGCATTATCAAGTGTCAGCGCTTACTCTATGCACTACATTCCGACTTGCCCAATAGAAAGAGAGACTCCATGGAAACGTTGCTTACATTGATTCACGTATTAATCGCTGTTGTCTTAATCGGTCTTGTTTTAATTCAAGATTCAAAAGGTGGAGCTCTTGGTATTGGTGGTGGAACTTCTAATTCAGTTCTTGGCGCAGGCGGAGCACAAACTTTGGCTGCGCAAGCAACTCGCTGGGTAGCTGCCATTTTCGCTGTCACTTGTATTTCACTTTCAATTTGGACCGCTAGGAAAACACAATCAGTTGTAAGTGGCGTTCTTCCAGCAAATACAGTTGTTCCAAAAGATGCAACTCCTGCGACTCCGATTGAAGCAACACCTTCAAGCACGGCACCAGCAGATCCTATTGCTCCAATCGCTCCAGAAAAAAAGTAATCCATGTCCAAAGGACTTGTTAGCAAACTTCTGATTCTACTTGTCGGAGTTTTGCTAGTCCTTCTTGGCGTTCTTTATCAAATCAAACAAAATTCAGCACCCTCGGCCGTTGCACCAACGGATAAAAAAGATATGGCGACTGTTTTGTCTGCCAGTCTTCAACAACAACGTAGATATTTTCAACGTTGCTGGCTTCGAGGCAACACCAATACAGCTGCGATGCTCAATACAGAAGATGCCTCTCAGCTAACTTGGCAGATTTTTTTAACTATTGAGCCATCTGGAAAAGTAAAAGATTTTTCGCTCATTAATAAAGGTCTCTTTGATGCTGAGACCGAGAAATGTTTAAAAGAAATATCTTATCGACTTAAGTTTCCATCATTCGAGGGCGAAGCCATTGCGATCTCTGTGCCCATCGTGATTTCAAATATTAACGAAAATCGTTAAGGTAATCAATTCGATCTGGTATCCACGGATCGTGAATAACCGTTTCAGCATTTACAAGAGGAGTATCTGGCGCGAAAGAATTATGTAACAAGCCTTTATCAACGAAAAAAGGTTTGAGCTTTTCATAAGTCTTTTCCTGAATCACTCCACGACGAAGGAGTTCTTGAAATGAAGTCATGAGTTCTTCAGTCGTAAAATCATATTCAGCCGTCATGTCATCAGCAACCGCGTAAACATCGTTCAAATCTAAAAACCCAAACTGAAAAAGATCGAGGGTCGCTTGAAACGTATTCATCGTCGGCAAAGTTCTTCGACCAAATTTGAGGTAATAATCCGGATCCGTATCTTTAGCTAAATTGATATAAATTTTTTCCACCGGATCACGGTCTGGAATTTGAGATTGCAGAAGTAAAATTTCGTCAATCTGATCAGCCGTGCAACGAAGATCTTCTAAAACATAACGAACTTCATTAGTCGATAATCTTCGGGCGCAAATATCAGAGTACAGATTATAAATAATCGCATCTGACTCGGAATCATCACCCCAACAAATTTGTCTGACGTCTTCGCGAAGTCTTGTCCGAAGCTCGAGTAATGCTTGAAGTTTAAATCCAACTTGCTTAGTTAAACGCCACCAACGATTCGGCTTTAAATTTTTGAGGTTATCTTTAAAAAAACAGCCCAAAGGATAAAGCTTATCGAGCGCCATCTTCTCGACAATTCTTTCCTCCATTTGTGGAGGAGACGCAGTAATAAAATAGATAGGGAAATTTCCAACAGTTTCGTTCGTGCCGATTTGGGTTCGTCTAGCGAGGGCTCGAAGCAAAACACCCGTGCCGGGTACATTTTTTTTGCTCATGGCTTTCTCAAGAATAGTTTGCAAAAGACCGCTGATGCTATCAATCGAAGTATCAAGATAAGTCTTGTCGAGATCCCACACGAAGACCTGTGCGGCCTCTTTTTCGATACCTGGAGTGGTATACGAAAAAAAAGCGACGTCTCCTTTGATTTGAGCCCGCTTTTGCCAATGCTGCCAGTGTTGCCAATTTGCCATGGCTTATGATACCCCCTCTCTATGAAATTGAAATCAAATTTTTCGCTGGGTCTAAATTTTAAACCCCTAATCACATGGCCTGACACTGTGCCCGCACTTTCCCTCTCTAGCCAGCTTCTTTGCGGTTTCGATTTGAATTCTGACCATCCTGTTTTTGAACACGCACACACAAGCTTTGAAACTTCATTGAAGCTTCTGAAATCAGTTTATCCACAATTGACCTTGCCCGAACTTGCAAGACTGGTTCACTCGAGCGCTTTTAACCAATTCTTTCAAATTGAGTCTTTACTTAAGACTTACCAGTTTCATGCGAATCCCGAACTGATCGAGATCATGGCCATGCTTGTTCAAACCACTAGAGAGTTTCAAGATATGCTTTCGGTTAAAAAAGTCGGTGCTCAGGAATTAACTCCAATGCTAGATCTTGATTTGGCCCAAAGAAATTTCGTTGCGACCGAAATTCTCAACGCGAATGAATCAAAACAAGAGTCGGTTAAAAGATTAGAACTCTTGAGCGATCTTTTGTTAATGAAACACTCGGATGATACGCTTTCTGGTTTAAAACTCTCAGAACTCGCTCAGAAAAGATTCCCCGTCACGACAAGCCGAGATAAGGCTTTAGGCTCTTCCCAGCTTCCATGGCTATCGCAAATCAAAACCCAGTTTAAGCGCCAAGGTGATAAAGCCGGTTTTGAAGTAAAGTTTTTTGCCGGAACTCCTGCAGAACTAAGTAAGCTTGCACAAAACTTAACCCGCGTTGCCCAAGAATGGAATTCTAAGCCGTGATTCACACTTTGGAAAAAATCTTTATCGATAAAAGATCTGTCGATTCCGAAGTTGCGATTCGCGCAAGAGAACTATTTCCTGCCGATAAAATTGAAGTCGTTGAAAATGAACCGTGGAGTGAAATCAAAAGAACTCTGACTGCTGAAGAATTCACCCGGTCGAAGAAGAATATTTTCCTAACTCCCTTTGAAGGTCAGTTTTTCAAACGTTGCCCCGGTTCGACGCAGAAAAAAGTTTTAAATTGCTGCAACTATCATGTTTTAAACTTGGGCTCTCAGTGCCCGATGAATTGTAGCTATTGTTACTTACAAAGTTATTTGAATTCACCTGTTTCAAAAATTTATACGAATATCGATCAAGCTTTAGTTGAGCTAAAAGAAATGGCGGATGTGAATGGGCATCTCCCATTCAGAGTCGGAACCGGCGAGATTATTGATTCTCTCGCACTCGACGATTTGACTCTTTATTCCCGCAAACTAATTTCATTTTTCTCTCAGTATCCAAAGTGGACTTTAGAATTTAAAACGAAGTCGGATCAAGTTGATCAGTTTTTAGATCTGGGTCCTTCGAAAAATACCGTTGTGAGTTGGTCTTTGAATGCAGATTATGTAACACGAAAAGAAGAACATGGTACCGCTTCACTCAGCGCAAGACTTCTAGCTGCCCAGAAATGCATTGATAAGGGCTTTAGCGTCGCTTTTCACTTAGACCCATTGATCTACCATGAAGAGTGGAAAGCTAATTACGCTGACCTTGTAGAAAGAATCACAACCCAGTTTTCACCAGATCAGGTGAATGTGATTTCATTAGGAACATTAAGATTTCAGCCAGAGCAACGTCATATGATGAAGAAAAGATTTGGTCTTGATTCATTGGTAACTCAAGCCGAAATGTTTCCGTCTGAGGGCGCAAAGCTGCGCTATGATGCGAGTCTTCGGAACGAAATGTTTAAATTTGTATATAACAAGTTCAAAAAAAATTCAGATGCCTGGAGAATTTTTCTTTGCATGGAAACTCCAGAGACTTGGATTTCCACTTTCGAATCACAACCGTCGCAAAGGCCCGAGCTCAAAGAGCTTTTTAGGCCTTTGCCGAATATCGGTTAAGTATTAAAAATTAATTCTTGCGCCCAATGACAACAACGTCGCAGTGTAAGCTTTATTTCCAGCTGCAGTTGATTTTGGAAACATTTGATTTTCGATGAATGCTAATCCTTGCACCATTTGGCTAAAGTCATACGTGCCATAAAATTTGAGTGAAGTATTTGAAGAAGATTTTCCAGTTGTTGTCGTGCCAGACTGCTTGAATTTGGCTTCACCGACAGAGTTACTTGCTACTTCTCCGCCTAAAAATCCAGAACCATAATTATATTCGCCGAAGAGTGCGAGTCTTAAGATATCGCCACCTGTAGCTTTTACCGCAGGTGTTGAGTCAGTAGTTCTTTCCATTTTGTATAGATAAGAAAGATCGCCGCCATAATTAACAGAGCCAGAATTTGCTAAATAACCGCCATTGACTTTTAGCGATGGGCCGCCCGTTGATCGGTTATCTGATTTAAATTTTTCAGTGTTAAATCCTAAGTCAGCGCCATAGTAAAAGCTGTCAGAAATACCTTTGTAATAAGCATGAAGATCGCCCATACCGTCGGCTTTTTGCGTGCCGCCTCCGCTTTTTAGTTTATTCTCCCCTGTGAAAGTATAAAAACCAACTGCTGCATTGTCACTTAAACCATAAGCGTAGTCCAAGCGGATGTCGGCGATTTCTCGCTTACTCTCACCTACTGGATCAAACTTGATTGTTGCGTTGCCTTTTTCATAAGTCAGCTCGAGTGCACTAGCGCCACCTGCTGGTTGAAAATAATATTCCGTTGCGGTCTTAGCAAAAGCCGAAGCTGTCGATAGAACTGTGAGTGCGATTAAAAGCATTCTCATTTAAATTCTCCTGTTAAAGTAAAGACCATAATTTGGTAGGAGTAGGCTTACATACAGTTGTTGATTCATCAATACTAAATTATCTGATTCAAAGAATTAAAATGCAGCTTAAGCTTGATGGAGCTTTGCGATTTCTTGCAGGCGCTTCATCGAAGAGTTTGCGAAATACTTTTGCAGCATCCTGCCAAATAATTTGAATCCAATTCGATAAAAGAAATTCGGTATGCGATCTGGCTTCGAGTAAGCTGCAATATCAAGAAATACTTCCCCGGTTTCGATATTCTTGCTGACTAGGAAGTTAATTTCGCCGATTTCGAAGTGACCCTGTAAAGTCCGATAGGAATACCCCCAAACTTTTATAGACTGCCCCGATTCATTTGTTTTCATTTCATCAATGACGGCAGTAACTCTTACGCCAAAAGGAAATGTGAAGCCTGCAAATTTCCCCAGAAGCAGCATATTGCGACCCTCTATGGGTAACTCTGGATCGAAATACGCTTGAACCAACCGGGTATCCGAAAATTGATAGAGCGCAAGTGCGGATTTAGAGGCCTCGAAAGGCCCATTTAAAACCGGTTCTCCAATTGGCTCTGATGCAAGGCTTGTGTGGTATCGATCGACATTCCAGCCTCGCTTATCTTGAGATGCATGGTAGATTTTTTCGTCGTAATTAAACCCTAATGTCGACAAGCCCTGAATCTGCTTTTCAAAAGCACGCCAGCTTAAATCTTTTGCCACTGACCAGTTTCCTCGTCATACCTTTGAGTCAAAATTTCGACTTCAGCGATACTTTCTTTTATTTTTTCTTCTTCGACATGACTTAGAATTAAAGCTTTTTCAGAAAAGTTTTTACAAAATGAAGTCCACATTTCGGTTTGGGCTAACTTCGCGATTGGGATTTTATCGTAAACTAAATCGACTACAGCATCGCGACTGCGGGCTCTTGATTTAATTTCGAATGCAGTTTGTTGGTCATTTACCTTTTTGATCGCGAAATGAATTTCTCCAGCTTCCATATGCCCTTCAAGGGTTACAAAGCTGAAACTATGTGGATTAACATCCTTCACTCGTACTGGGCCATTCCACGGACCCGTAATTCGAATTTGAAACTCGTCTCCCTTTTGTAACTTGTGAGGATCTCCTGTTACTTTTTCAAATGTAGCCAAAATCTGAGGCGAAAAGTGATTTATATTACGCTGGAGCTCTTGCATGGCTTTTAATGATACTTCAAAGTCAGCAGGAATAACGATCGAGTAAACTCGGAAAAATTCGGGTCCGTATCCATCGCTTATTTTTTGCCTTTTGTGACTGTCTAATTCCATAGTTTTCGGAAACTACTTGAAAATATGCGCGCTGGCTACCAAGATCTGGTTTTGGGAAAATTGTAAATGTGGAGCCAATTTGTTTACTGAATTAAGTCTAGAATTAGAAATACTCGCGCTTACAGTCGTACTCGGGCTGCTACATTTATTTCTTGTAGCAGGAGCTTCAGCTTCTCGGCGGGGGATCCGATGGAACTTAAGTTCACGAGATTCCAAGATGCCAGAACTAAGCGGCGTTCTTGGCAGAATTCAACGCTCTTTTGAAAACTTCAAAGAAACTTTTGCTTTTTTCGCTGTCGCAATTTTGATCGTTCAATTGCTCAAAAAAAATAATGATATCAGCTCTCTTGGAGCTCAAATTTATTTTGGCGCCAGATTAATCTATATTTTTATCTACGCAGCAGGTGTTCCAGTGTTAAGAACAATCGTTTGGTTTATATCGATTATTGGGATCTTAATGGTTTTAAAAGTTGCCCTACTTAATTAGAACTTTTTTTGCTGATTAGCTTCAGCTATCTTGGGTTTGGATTTTTCTTTCGACCAACAGAATTTTGGTAAGCTTTTGTACCGAAATGTTCCCGTGCTGCTTTGTTGTAAGCTAAAGCGGCTTGGTCTTCTCTTCCGAATTCACCTAAGTTAATTTGTGAGCCGTCGACTTCGATGCCTGCTCTCCATTTGCCGGTTCCGGTTTGATAAGAGACTCCACGATACTGAGACGATGATTCAACTCTGCGTTTAGGAAGTAGGCGCTGGCGTTCTTTTAGTGTGCACACTATTAAATTTTCTTTCCGGTAATCAAGGCCCTCGTTAAAACGTTGGCAATAAACTTGTTTGCCTTTGGGTGGATTCATCAGAAATTTTCCTAACGTGACTGAACGAACACCATCTTTAGTTCGAATCGAGGTCACCACTCTTAGGCGGCCAGTGGTACCTTCAGTGATTCTCCAAGAACGCTCTTCAACTTTTTCTTGGTCTTCTTTGTCGATTTTGACTTTTTTTCCGGAAACTATAATTTCGCACCAGGTTTTTTTACTCATGATAGCTTTCCCCTAAATCCTTCAAAATTAGCTCGCCTCTAACTGTTCAGATCCCTTTTTCACATTTGCTAAAAGGCCTCTAAAACATATCACCACTAAAAAACTCAAAATAGCAGGCGCAAATAGAAACATTGGATTATGGTCTAAGTATTTCCAGCCTTCCCAGATCAATAGACCTAAGCTTGTTTGAGGTGGCTGAATGCCAAATCCTAAGAAGCTTAATGTACTTTCAAACATGATTTCAGCCGGAATATGGAAACAAATCCACGTAAGCCATATCGAGTACACAGACGGCCATAGATGAGTCTTAAAGATATGAAAGGGCGTACCCCCAAGCGAGATGGCTGCCTCAACGTAGGGTTCTTGCATCGTTTTAAAGACCTGGGCTCGCGTTAACCTTGCAAGCTGGGGCCAGTGAAATATTCCGCAGTAAACAGCCAAAGCCATGACCGTAATAAACGAAGGATGTGAAATAAAAAATTGCATGATGACTGCTAAAAATAGAAAGCTGGGTAAGGCTTGGACAACATCAAAACTGCGATTTAAAGTATAGCCTGTTCGACCTTTTGACCAGGCAGACCAACTGCCCAACCCGACGCCAATAACAAAAGAGATCAGCGTACTTCCGATACTTATAATGAAACTTGTTCTTAAGGCTAAGACCAATCGCCAGAAGTAATCTCGACCTAGTGAATCTGTTCCCAACCAATATTTAGACGAACTCTCTTTGAATACTTCTGCAGATTGAGCTTCGATGAAAGAACCTGGAAACTTAAAAGTTGCAACCAACATCAGAGTAAAAATAGATAAAAGAAAGAAGCATGCTACAAATCTCAAGCGCGAGCCCTATCTGCCCGAGGCTCCAACTTAAATTGAAGTAGTTCAACCAGACCGTGAATAATAAGGCTGATAAAAGAATAGATAATCGTTAATGCTAAAACAACTGGAAGATCTCGGCTTTGCAAGCTTTGGACAAACAAATAGCCAATTCCTGGAAATGAAAAAAGACTTTCAACTAAAACTGATCCCATGAGCGATTGAACCAAAAAACTTCCCATTTGAGTTGTATAAGGAATCAACGCATTTTTAAGCCCGTGCCGATAAAAAACCTGGGTCCGCGAAAGTCCTTTTGATCTAGCGACGAGAAAATAATTTTGCCGCTCGGCCCTTTTCCATTCGTTAAGCAGAATTTCAGTACTTCCACAAAGTGGTCGTAACATGAGTGCAAGAAGTGGCAGTATCCAGCCCAAGACAGTCGGCTCGTAACGAAGCGGGAATATTTCGAGTCGTAAACTAAAAAAGTAAACCAATAATGGAATCCAAAAAAGCGAAGGAGCGGAAATTCCAACTGCTAACACACGACTTAGGGGTTTATAAAGCCCCGTAAACTTAAGCGCCATTAAGCTAAAACCAAAAGATAACAAGAGAACCAAAGCAAATGAAAAAATTTGTAGCAAAATCGAGTGACCTAAATTTTCAACCAACAGAGAACTTAATGATTGGTCAGGATAATCCCAAGACTTGGTCCAATCTAAATTTTCATCAAGCGAAACAGTTTTTGTTTCATCCATATTGAAATGGCCTGGCAATAGCATCACAAGCCAAACTGTTATGGCGACTGATACCAGAAAGGTGCCAATTAATATGGCCGCTTTGCTCAAAGAGCTTCCCAGTCTTCTTTTAAACTAATCGGACCCGAAATTTGATAGTTAAATTTCTTATTTAAACGAGTAAATGGATCTTTTTTGTTTGAATAGAGTTCGCGGTAAATTTGCATATTCGTTAAAACTTTTTTGACGTAGTTTCGGGTTTCCGCAAATGGAATGTGTTCGATGAATTCATCCGCCTCTAGGTGTCCGAAAGATTTTGTCCAAATATCAACTCGGTGTGGGCCTGCATTGTAGGCAGCAGCAATCAGCCCATAATTTTGATTTAGCTTCTTTGATAAGCGTCTTAGATAAGCAGAACCAATTTCAATAGCTTTAGGTGGAGTTAACAGTTGCGCCGGAGAAAAATCATTATCGCCACGAAGACGGCTCATTTTATAACCGGTGTTTGGCATGACTTGCATAAGGCCCAATGCACCAACTGGCGATAGAGCTTCTTTTTTAAATTGAGATTCCTGCTTCATGATAGCCCAAGCTAGCTCTTCTGGAATATTTTCTTTACTTGCCCACTTTTCAACTAAGTTTTTATAAGCTTTTGGATAAGCGGCTTCCCATAGAGATTTTGCTGAATAGCCCGCCTTGTTTCTTTCACCACCGAACTTCAAATGTGCAATCTGACTTGAGCGATGAAACTGTTCAAGCTTCTGATAGTCCTGAATCAAATTTTTG
>JANPPO010000109.1:0-2799 GCA_031428555.1 Bdellovibrionales bacterium
TAGGCGATAGGACTTCTAATGACAGCTCTATTTCCTTCTTCAGAAAATCCAACAGCAATATGAAATTGGCCGAAGCCTTGGCAGCCTTGAGCAGCACATGCTCTAAACGATTGCGTTCCTAGGAGCGAACTCCAATAATCACTCGCAGGAAAATCCTGATTAAAACGAAAATCAAGGCGCGATTTATTTGAAGGAGCGCGGTTAGAATATCCGACCCAAGCATTTCCAGCACGGCGACCTGATTCCACAGCTGGTGTCATCCATGAATCATCCGATAAATAATCAAATGTTCCCCATACTCCGCCAGGAGAACCGCCAATGTATGCAGCTTTTAAATCAGTCACTGATCTTAAAGCAACTTGAGCCTCTAAGCCAGCGCTCGTGTTTTCAATTAATTCTTTATACTGAACATCTAAAACCTGAGCATTCCCTAAAACAGGGCGAAGCGTGCCCGAAGCCGCTGCTAAAAATTCCGGAGAAAGTCTGACTCCCCCACGGCTGCCACCGGCAGTTGCTTTTAAAGTAAAATATGTTTGAGCACCCTTAACGTTTGGAACGCAAGAATTGTAGGTAATTGTATCTAGGCCAACTTCATAGGCAATAGGAGCGGTTGCTTTTCCACCGGGATTTGTACCAGTTAAACTTGAGCTTAGTAAATCTGCTTCATCGACAGTTTGAAAACCTGATCTTCCACAATTTTGGAAGGTCAACAAAACTAAAGTTATGCCCGTAAGCAAAGCAGCTAAACGCTTGTTCACTCGCAGATCCCCCATCTAAAAATCTTAACATACTTGGCCGCGGCACAGCCAACAATCTGTTGCTTGTCTTAAAATGAAACGTTTGAGAAGAAAGGGCATGTCACAAGTAAAAAAAGCCATTATTCCAGCCGCAGGTCTAGGTACTCGTTTTCTCCCGGCCACTAAAACGGTTCCTAAAGAAATGCTAAATCTCGTTGATGCTCCAACAATACTTTATGTTGTTGAAGAAGCCATAGAAGCCGGAATTGAAGATATCATACTTATAGCTGGTCGGGGTAAGCATGCTATCGAAGATTTTTTTGATACCTCTTATGAACTCGAGGATAAATTAGCTCATTCGGGAAAGTTGAACCTACTTGATCGCCTCACGAAGATTAGAAACATGGCGAACATTATCAGTATTCGCCAAAAGCAAGCTTTAGGATTAGGCCACGCAGTTTATTGCGGAAAACCGATTGTTGGTAATGAACCATTCGCAGTTTTACTTGGTGATGAAATCACTGTTAGTAAAAATGGACAAAAAACAGTGACTTCGCAGCTAGTGGAAAATTACGCAAACAATGGAATGTCTTCCGTTTCTATTATGGAGGTTGCTGAACAAGATGTTTCTAAATATGGAATAGCAGAAGTTCAGCACATTGAAGGGGCGCGATACAAAGTTTTATCGGTAGTTGAAAAGCCAAATCCTAAAGAAGTAAAAAGCCGCATGGCAATGCCGGGTCGATACGTATTTGATGCTCAGATTTTCGAAGAACTTAAAAATGGAAAGCCTGGCATGGGGGGCGAAATTCAATTAACTGATTCTATGATTAGTCTCATTGCGCATAAAGGTATGGAAGCACTGACTTTTACTACTAAAAGATTCGACGCTGGTGATAAGCTTGGGTACTTGAAAGCTACGGTCGAACTTGCTTTAATGAATCCTGAACTTGAATCTCAATTCAAGTCCTATTTATTAGAGACTGTAAAAGGTTGGGGAAAATGAAATTGATTTTGTTCATTCTGTTTTGTGGCATGCTAGCAAACGCTTACATTCCACCTACTCGAGTTATCTTAGAAAAAACGATCGAAAATTCTGGAACTGCGTCTTATCAAATTGAAAAAGAAATCCGCTTTTCAAATCCAGAAATTCCCGCTCTTAAAGAGACTTGGTATGTTGCAAACAATAAAACGATTCGATTAACAGTTACCCTTTTAGCACCCGCTCCTGCTGGAACTGTAAATCCAAAATATACTGCACTCTATGTTGCTGGAACAAAATACACTTTAACTGGTTCTTCGAAAGAAACTGGAAAAGTTCCTGAAGAAATGCCTGAACAATTCTTTCATTTCAAAAGAGTCGACAGCATGGCTCAGCATCTAAATAAACTTGGAGTTCTCAACACAACTCAAGGTAATTTAGATTTAGCTCGATTAAATCGCTCGCAAGGCGTGATTAATTTTGGCTTAGGCAAACCTGGCGAAGATGGCTCAAAAGGAACAGCTCCTTATGTGTGGATTGAACAAGATGCATTTGTTGTTAAGCGGGTTCGCTTTTCTCAAGACACGGAAATGACTGCTAATAATTATCAAATATTTCCTAAAGGCCTTAATTACCCGATGGTGACAAATTTAACTTGGGCTGATCAAAAAGTTCGGATGAATACGCTTTCTGTGACAATGGTAAAAGCTTTTCCGCCGACCGTTTTTCAATCTTCTAACCTAGAAGACTCAAAAAACTTTCAGACGAATTTTTCTCGCTGGAATGCGGTCATGGAGTTCTACAAGAGGTTTCGTTGATACAGGAAAAGCTCTGGCGCGTGGCTGTTGAGGCTCCCCTAAAAGAGCCTCTGACTTATACATATTCTGAAAATTTAGAACGAGGCAGATGGGTTCATGTTCCCTTGGGGAAACGTTCTTCAATGGGGCTTGTGTTAGGTACCGCCGAAAAAGCCGAAATTGAAACTTTTAAAATGAAATCTATCAAAAATTCAGATGAAGAATTACCACTTCTTCACGAGCCTTTTGTAAAATGGCTTGAGTGGCTTTCCGATTACTATGT
>JANPPO010000110.1:0-12760 GCA_031428555.1 Bdellovibrionales bacterium
AAAATTAAGTGTTAGTACTTGCTATTGATTAGATACTTCTACCTCTACGATGTCTACCACTTGCTCGGGAGCCGGCTGATATACAACATCGTCAATAACTGGATCTAGGCCGCCCCCACCATCAGTGTTTCCACCAGTAGTAGAACCATCACTACCCGTGCTGCCACCAGTAGTTGATCCGTCGCCGCCAGTGTCACCGCCTGTAGTTGAACCATCTCCACCTGTGTCGCCACCGGAAGTTGATCCACCATCAGTGTTACTTCCATCCGTATTTCCACCGTCTGTGTTTCCGTCATCACCACTTTCGCCACCTTCATCTACTGGTGGACGGTAGGCTATGACTTGTCCTCTGATCACTGGCTTTAATAAACAGCCGCCGTTACCTTGTTCAACAATTGATTTTTCAACATCAAAAGATAAATGAACTGAGTAACGTAAACCTGGAAGAATCGTAAAAGTTTCTGGAAGTTTTAGTTTAAGTCCTGATTGCTGGCCACTTGGAGTTTTCAATTCGCAAACGCGTCCATCTTCACGAATAAATTTATTTCCCGTTTCATTTAGTACAAGTCGGATTTCTTTTGATTGTAATGACTGACCTTCGCTTAAAGTAATATTCGGCAAAGCCACAACATTTGAAGTCAGCTCGACATCTTGATTAAATGCGATTCCAGAAATTGTCGAATCTCCAGCACCTTTAATAGATACGCTGTTAACACTAACGATAACTCGCTTGGCGCTTGGGTTTACAGAATCTGATTCCAAAAAGACGCCGACTTTGGCTTTATTAGATAGAGATAAGTTTGCAGACTCAGCAGCTCCGCTGCCGCCACCACTACAAGCTGCTAATAGTACTAAGCTTGGTGCGATCGATAAAATCTTTGCTAAGCTTCCAACACGATAATCAAAATCCATGATTTTCATACGTCCTCCGGTAGTTCTTATTCATTAAGTATAGGCTTACAAAAAAGAATTACTCTTCAAAACGACCGGAATCTAATTTCGGAATGGTGGTGTAAAAAGTGTGATCGAAATCTTGGAAATTGATGCAGAAAACTTAGACGTTTTATTAAACAATAGGGGCTTCCTTCCGGAAGCCCCTATTTAGATATGAATCTTTTTTCGTCTCAAACTGAGATGCTTTAAGGCTTTAAACCTTAAGTTCTTTCAACTGAAATCATGATCGAAGCTTCAAGTCCTTCGCCGTATTTAACAGCTGCTTTATGCTGTCCTAATACTTTGATTGGCTCTTCTAAGTGGATATCGCGGCGATCAACTGAGAATCCTGCTTTTTGTAATTCTTTAGAAATTTCAGTCGTCGTAACAGTTCCAAAAAGCTTATCGGTTTCACCAGCAGCCATTTTGAATTTCAATGTAAGACCATTGATTTTATCCAAAATAACTTTTCGTTCAACCTGTGCTTTTTTCTTTTTAGCTTCAGCAACTGATTGTAAGTGAGCCCATTCTTTGACTCTCTTTTCAGTAGCTTCTGCTGCCATTTTTCGTGGGAAAAGGAAATTTCGTGCGAATCCTTCAGATACAGTCACTAATTCGCCTACTTTGCCTACATCCTTAACATCTTGAGTAAGAATAACCTTCATAATAACCTCGCGTTCTGGTTGTCCTGGCTTTTTGCGGGGAGCTTGCGGATTCTTTTTCTGAAATCAACCCAGAAATCGAGAAACCCAACTAAAGCGAGAACAACGAAAAGTTGGAAAACAAATAAAAAATATCCCAAAGCGCGGACAAAAAATCCGACCCTGAGAGTTTTATAAAAATATTCAAGGACGGCTAAACCTTGAAGAAAGAAAAGAACAATACAAACATTCAAAATATTGACTGCGTGACTTTGTCCGTTCCAATCCAATATGGAGCCTAAAAAAGCTACCATGCCAATCCAAACAAAAGCGTCTGGTAATTTAAAGTCTAACAATTTGATTTGAGCCGCGAATCTTTCCCGAGGAATTCGGAACCATCGGTAGACGGCTTTTTCAAAGATAAGCGCATGAGCTAGTACCATAACAATCGCCATGACTGCGATTGATGGAATCTGGTGCACCACTGTCATGAAATCAAACTCTGCTGTCGGCTGCAGAAAGGGCATCTTTTTGAAATAGACTTTGAAGACGTCCGCAAGCTGTTGTTTATTTAAAATTCCTGTTAACTGAAGAAGCTTCGCAGCTCCTGCTAAGTAAACAGTTGTTCCTAAAACAACGCTCAAAACTCCATTCCAAATCCAACGCATTCCTTTAGCTTCAAGCTCTGTAAATAAGCCGACTACTACCCAACTTGCGGGTACCAGCATGCCTACTAATAAGAATTCTACTGCGACTTGAGGATCAACGTTGACCATGTTTTGCCAAATGCTGACAACAATCCAACTAAGAACAAAGCCGGTTATCCAAAAGATAACAGCGCCCGCTCTTTGTCTGAACACTCTAATGAAGGGTGCTCCAAATAGCACCGTCAGCAGAGTTAGAAAAAACCCTGCTAATGCCATTATTGAGTAAGGAATGATTGATTTGCGCAAAACTTAAGTACCTTATCCGTCTGATCTATCACGACCACCGCGGCCGCCGCGATCACCACGGTCTTCACGGTCGCCTCTATCTCCTCTGTCACCGCGATCACCACGGTCGCCGCGATCTTCACGGTCTCCACGATCACCTCTGTCAGAGCGAGCTGCTGCCATTGCGGCTTTACGCAATTGAGACTTCGCTTCACGTTCACGCTCACGGTTTGCTGTTTCAGCTAAACCATTTTTGAAATTTTCATAATGTTTCACAAGCGGAGTTCGTTCATCAAGACGAGCATGAGTGAATCTCAATACTTTATCGTTGATGCGCATAGTACGCTCAAGTTCCACTACTACGTTTCCAGACGCTTCGAAAAACGTATGGAAGAAATAAGCTTTGCGGCTTTTTCCAATTGGGCTTGCAAGATTTCTTTTGCCCCAAGTATCCAAAGCATAAATAGAACCTTTATAAGTTTCGATTGTTGCTTTGTTTTTTTTGAATAACTCTTTTTGTTGATCAAGAGTTGCATCAGGGTGAACAATTACGACTGCTTCATAGAAGCGCTTTGCTTCATCTGCCATTTTTGACTTCCTTAAGGTTAGAGCCCGACCCCCAATGGGTAGAGCAAGGATTTTTAAGTTCTTGTGGAATTATCATGGGTTATAAACACAAGCAAGGAATTGCACCTTCAGGACTTGGCCTGAACCCACTCTCCTTGTAACCTTTATCTTAATGATGTTTCTATTAAAGGGTTTAGCGGGTCCTTATCAAAACAAGCACTTTAAAATTGGCCTCGGAATGAGCTTAGGGCGCAGGCAGGGTGATATTCTTTTAGAAGAAGATAATACCATTTCGTCTTTGCATGGCCGCGTCATTTCCCTTCCTGACGGAAAGTTATGCCTGAAAGATGCGGGTTCTCAGAATCAATTTCTTGTTAATGGTAAGCGGGTGAGCCGAGTTGAGCTTACCGATGGGGTTATTTTCCAAGTCGGCCAATGTGTCTTTCAAGTCATCGAAACAGATGAAAAAGATTCCCCAGGAATTAAGTTCGAGAAGAATTGGAAGGACATCGTTTTCTCTACTTTGAGTAAAAATGTGGGAATTGAGGTTTCAGCGGCGACCTCGTTAAGTCCTCCGGTTCGTATTGATTGTATCCAAGGGCCGTCTTCGGATTTGTCATGGTTTTTAGGGTTTGGCCCGAGGCTTTTTGGGCCCTTGTGCGAAGATATTGAAATCTTAGAAAAAGATTCTAGCGATATTTCTTTTGAGATTTCTCAGAATAATGAGGGTCCTTGTGTGCGATCGCTCTCGAAAAATGTATTAGTAAATAATAAGCGAATTTCTGAAAAGCAACTTGAGGATGGTGACCTCATCCAAGTAGGCTTTAGCATATTTAAAATCCGATTAGGATCATGATGGAATACGAAAAGTCCGTAAATACAATACCAAGCTTCGATGGATCTCCACTTTATTATGAAGTCAGGGGCGATGGCCCACAAACGCTGGTGTTTGTGTATGGAATTGCATGCTTGATGAATCACTGGCACTACCAGCTTGAGCATTTTGCAAAAGATTACAAAGTTGTAAGCTTTGACTTAAGAGGTCACCACAAAAGTGGGCCGGTTCGTGATTTAGCAAATTTAAATGTGAACGTTTTAGCAAAAGATCTGATTTTTTTGATGGAACATTTGGGGGCGAAAAATATTACAGGCCTTGGGCACAGTTTCGGTGCGCCTGTTCTATTAGAAGCGCATAACCTAAGGCCTGATCTTTTTTCTTCTTATGTTTTCGTAAATGGTTTTCAAAAGAATCCGATTAAAGGAATGTTTGGACTTGATGTTGTAGAGCCCTTCTTTCATTTCGTGAAAGGGCAGTTTAAAAAAAATCCGGTCTTGTGGAATTCCCTGTGGAGAACTCTGATTGATAATCCAATTGCAATGCAAATCGCGGCTCTTGCTGGTGGATTCAATATTAAATTGACCGAATTTAAGGATATTGAGATTTACGCTAAAGGCGTTTCGCAACTTGATCTAGAGATTTTTATTCCACTATTTGAATCTCTTATGGAATTTGATGGCTCAGAGATTTTGCCGACAATCGAGCAGCCAACTCTTATTATTGCGGGTGAAAACGATAACATTACTCCAAAATCGTTTCAGGCTGAATTCAAAGAAAAAATTCCTCATGCTGAGTATTTGGAAGTGCCTCATGGGTCGCATTGTACTCAGTTAGATTTTCCAGAATTTGTAAATTTAAAAATTGAAGAGTTTTTAAATCAAATAGGGGTCCGATAAGACCCCTTTTTTTCTCGTTATCAATTTTTACATTAAAAAAATTAGCGGTAGCCAACTTTTGTAATATCAAACCCGTAGTCGTTCATGCTTTCGTCGCTTTTCAAAACTAAACGAGCCGTGTTGCCCTTAATAATTTCTGAATATGATTCGTCGTTATTTCCAGTCATTTTTTGAACTAGGTTGCCCGCTCCATCGTAGATTTCTAAATAGTCATAGCGGTTTTCGGTTCTAAATTTTGCAAAATAAATCGAGATCTCATTTGCGCCTTCAACTGAAATTGTCCACTCGTTATTTGCTTTATCGGCATACGGATGGTCACTTGATAGAGTCTGCTCTGATGATCTCCAGTTTACAGGATCATTTAAGTCCGGAGCAGGAATCGTATTTGTTAATGCTGTAAAAGCATTTGCCACGCCACCGCTTTTTACTTTTTTATTTAAAAACCGATCTGGCTTTGCTGTTGAAATAATTCGTTCTTTAATTTCAACGCCCGACATTTCTGGGAAGTGTGCGGCTAAAAGAACTGCGATCCCTGATACATGCGGAGTTGCCATTGAAGTTCCAGACCAAGACTCATAACCAGATGTTGTAATACTTAGTACGTTTACGCCAGGAGCGCCGACGTGAACTTTGTTTTTTCCGTAGCTAGAAAATGAAGCGAGCTGACCTTTGTTGTCGATAGCCGCAACCGAAAGAACGTTTGGAACGTCATAAGTTGCGGGATAAGTAGGGGATGAATCATTATTATTCGATTCATTTCCTGCTGCCGCCAAAAAGATAGCCTTTGCTTCATGAGACTTTTGAACAGCTTCAAATAATGCTTGAGAAAATCCGCCGCCGCCCCAAGAGTTACTGATAACTTTTGCGCCCATTTTAGTTGCGTAGTTAATTGCTTCAACTGCGCCCTCTAATGTTCCTGAACCGCCAGCCGTTAAAAATTTAACGCCCATGATTTTTGCTTTCCATGCAACGCCAACTAAACCTTTTCCGTCGTCGCCCCTTGCTCCGATTGTTCCAGAACAATGAGACCCATGACCATGGTCATCCATCGGATCGCCAGTAGGTGCTAATGCATCAACAAAACTTGCTCCGTGGATATCATCAATCACGCCGTTGTTGTCATCATCAATGCCAGCTTCGCCATTTTTTTCTGCTTCATTTGTCCAAACGTTACCTTCAAGATCAGGGCTATTATAGTTAACGCCCGTATCAATAACAGCAACGATCACATTTTCATTTCCAGTTTCGATATCCCAAGCCTCTAAAGCTCCAACATCCATTCCGGCTACACCCAGTTGACCGCCTGAATCTGCGATTCCAGTATTTGCGATACCCCAAAGTTGACCAAGCATTGGATCATTCGGAGTTTTGTTAATTCTGTAAATAAAATTTGGCTCTACATAGAGTACATTTGGATTTCGAGAAATTTCTTCGATCACAGATTTTTTTGTTTCAAAAACTGCTCTCTTAATAACGACTAAGTTAAATTCAGGAATTGTTTTCTTAACATACGCTTGAAGCGATTTAGCTAATTTATCAGTTGAGATTCTTTGAATGCTCAAACTTGGCTTCATCTTAACAATGTATTCTCCTGGCACTGCTTCTGGTTCTTTAGGAACCAAATTTTTAGTAGCAGCACTTGCTGTCGTGATCGTGACGAAACTTAAAAGTCCCATCATCGCAATAGCGGCTCGTCCTTGAAGCCCGATCATATCCCCTCCTTATTTTTTGAGCTTTTATCGTCATCCCTACAAATTCCTGCGGGTAGATACGACTTAAGCTCATTGTTTATAAACCTAGTTCCAAAAT
Organism: Bdellovibrionales bacterium; assembly: GCA_031428555.1. Lineage (GTDB taxonomy): Bacteria > Bdellovibrionota > Bdellovibrionia > Bdellovibrionales > Bdellovibrionaceae. The sequence goes on from JANPPO010000110.1 coordinate 6,617, forward strand.
GGTACCGAAGAGGGGATCAGCACAGTATTGAAATTATTAAGCTTTCTGACAAACTCGCTAAAGGTCTAGCTCAGCTGGCTTCCGAATCTGATTTTTTCTCATCGAATGGAAAGCATAATTGCTCATGTTTATGTGGGTTAACGGCTTTTGCAACTGGTGCTATGTTAGATGAAACAGCTTTGTGACCTTTGCTGTGAGTTTTGAGTTCTTGCCATTGCTCATCTTTTTCCGCTTCATCGTAAAAAAATGGTTCAGGAACATGCTTATTTTTATTTGCGACTCGAAGTAAATACTTAATAAAAGCTTTTTGCGTGCCTTCTGAAGCTTCAGGGTTAAAGCCCATGTCTTTCATAATCTCACCAACTTTTTTCATAAAGACCTCTTTCGTTGCCTTTGAAAAGTTTAAAGCCCGCACTGCCTTGAGAGAGACTGATGAGATTTTAAAAAAGAAAAAGCTGCCTCTCGATAAGAAAGACAGCTTGATGAATGTGTTCAGGTTAAATTGATGCCGGGCGCTGGATAAAGATTTTTATCGCGGCTTCGCTACCGAATCTTTAGCCGGCTTCTCCGCCTTGAACTTCTGGTTTCTTGTTTAAACTAGCTTTTAAAAATGCGCGGTTCATTTTTGCAATGCTGACTAAGCTTATATCCTTAGGGCAAGCAGCAGAACATGCGCCTGTCGATGTGCAAGCTCCGAAACCTTCTGCGTCCATTTGTCCAACCATGCTAAGCGCACGTTTTTCTGCTTCAACTTTTCCTTGTGGAAGAGAGTTTAAGTGAACCATCTTTGCAGAAGTAAAAAGTGACGCAGAACCATTTTTGCAAGAAGCAACACAGGCGCCGCAAGCAATACACTGAGCATTCGCAAACGCTTCGTCAGCATCCACTTTTGGAACAGGCACTGCATTTCCATCAGGAGCATTTCCCGTATTAACTGAAATGTATCCGCCTGCTTTTACGATTCGATCTAAACCAGTTCTATCTGTCATGAGATCTTTAATCATTGGAAACGCAGTTGCGCGCCAAGGTTCTACCGTTAGAACTTCGCCGTCGTTAAAGTTTCTCATGTGGAGTTGGCAGACAGATGTGCTTTTAAGTGGCCCATGAGCTTGGCCATTAATCATAAAGCCACATGATCCACAGATTCCTTCGCGGCAATCGTGATCAAAAGCAATTGGGTCGTCGCCTTTTTGAATAAGCTCATCGTTTAATTGATCAAGCATTTCCAAAAAAGAAGAGTCTGTTGAAACTTTTTTAGCTTCGTAAGTTTTAAATTCTCCTGGAGCAGACTTTGTTTTTTGGCGCCATACTTTTAACGTAAGATTAATTAATTTTTCGCTCATATCATCCTACCTATTTATAACTTCTAGTTGCGAGTTTGATATTTTCAAAAGTCAGTTGCTCTTTGTGTAAGCTTTGAGCTTTGCTTTCGCCCATCCACTCCCAAGCAGCAACGTAGCAATAGTTTTCGTCGTCACGCTTCGCTTCGCCGTCTACTTGATATTCTTCTCTAAAATGACCACCGCAAGATTCTTTTCTGTCGAGGGCGTCACGGCACATAAGTTCGCCAAGCTCTAGGAAGTCAGCGACGCGTCCTGCTTTTTCCAGCTCTGGATTTAGATAATTAGCGTCTCCCGGAACTCGTACGTTGCTCCAGAATTCTTCTTTTAGTTTTGAAATATTCTTAATGGCTTCTGTTAGGCCTTTTTCGTTTCGAGCCATTCCACAATTGTTCCACATAATGCGGCCTAATTGTTTATGGAAACTTTCAACAGTTCTTGTACCTTTAATGTTCATTAATTTCGTAATCTGGCCTTGAACGTTGTTTGCAGCTTCTTTGAAAGAATCATGCGTCGGAGTAACGGGATTTAATTTTGTATTCGCAATGTAATCACCAATTGTATATGGAATTACAAAGTAACCGTCAGCTAATCCTTGCATCAAAGCAGAGGCCCCTAGGCGATTTGCTCCGTGATCAGAAAAGTTAGCTTCTCCAGCTACAAATAATCCAGGAATTGTGCTCATCAAATTGTAATCAACCCAAAGTCCGCCCATCGTATAGTGCGGAGCCGGGTAAATTTTCATTGGATGTTTGTATGGATTTTCGCCTGTAATTTTATCGTACATTTGAAATAAATTTCCGTACTTTTCAGCGATTTTATTTTCGCCGTTTCTTTTAATTGCATCAGCAAAATCTAAGAACACGCCTTCGCCGCCAGGAATAACGCTATGACCTTCATCACAGCGATATTTCGCCTGTCGAGAAGCCACGTCACGAGGAGCCAAGTTACCAAAACTTGGATAGATTCTTTCCAAAAAGTAATCTCTTTCGTTTTCTGGAATGTCTGTTGGCTTTCTTTTGTCATCTTTAACTTTTGAAACCCAAACTCTTCCATCATTTCGCAAAGACTCGGACATCAAAGTCAATTTTGATTGGTTTTCGCCATGAACTGGAATGCATGTTGGATGAATTTGAGTGAAGCAAGGATTTGCGAAATAAGCACCGCGCTTGTGCGCTCGCCAAGCGGCAGTCACTGCACAGGCCATCGCGTTTGTAGAAAGATAAAACACAGTCGAATAGCCGCCAGTTGCTAAAACAACCGCATCTGCTTCATGAGATTCGAGTTCACCTGTTAATAAATTTCTAACAATGATTCCGCGTGCTTTACCGTCGACCACAACTAGATCAAGCATTTCTCTGCGAGTTCGAAGCTCGACATTCCCGAGATCAACTTGTCTCATCATGGATTGGTAAGCGCCTAACAAAAGCTGCTGTCCAGTTTGTCCGCGAGCATAAAATGTTCTTGAAACTTGGGCACCACCAAATGAACGGTTGGCTAACAATCCGCCATAGTCTCTGGCAAACGGAACGCCTTGAGCCACACACTGATCAATAATTTTAACTGACGTTTCAGCTAATCGATAAACATTTGCTTCGCGGGCGCGGAAGTCTCCGCCTTTAATAGTATCGTAGAAAAGTCGGCTGATTGAGTCGCCATCGTTTTGATAATTTTTAGCTGCGTTGATTCCACCTTGAGCCGCAACCGAGTGCGCGCGTCTTGGCGATTCGTGTACGCAAAAAGCTTTTACTTTGTAGCCGAGTTCTCCCATTGAGGCCGCAGCACTTGCGCCGGCAAGGCCCGTGCCTACAACAATCACAGAGTGTTTTCTTTTATTCGCAGGATTCACAAGCTTCATATTGAAGCGATGATCTTGCCATTTAGTTTCAATTGGTCCGCTTGGTGCTTTGCTGTCGAGTTTAGACATTTTATAGCTCCTTAACTCGCTAAATAGACGTAAAGAGGTTGAGAAATAAATCCAGCCGTTACAACAATCGCGTAACCCCAGCTAGCTGCTTTAATTTTTGCTTGATAGCTTGGGTGTAAAAGTCCAAAAGATTGAAATACGGAACCAAATCCATGCTTCAAGTGTGCAAAAAGTAAAAGAAGACTTACGACATACCAAGCAAGTGCTAATGGCTGACTAAAAACTTCAGTCATGAGTCTTGCAAGATCTCTCATTACAACACCGTTAACAGTTGTCTCGTAATAATCACCGTATTTAAAAGTGATGAGGTGAAAAATAATGAATGCAAGTAGCATCGTTCCTTGAATAATCATTGTCTGAGAAGCAAGAGGTGTTCTTTTGGGTCCCGTTGCTGTGCTAATTGCTAAGTTGCCTTTTGCTTTTGTGTTTAGACGAGTCAGATTCACTGCCAAAATCACATGGACAATCAAAGACAGCAATAGCACCGCTTCAGTTCCATAAATTAAAACCTTGTTTGAGGTGATTGCGTGTCCGTATTGATTGTAAAGATCCGGGCTAACGAAAATTGTCATATTACCGGCCATGTGACCAAAGACAAATCCGGCCCATACTAAACCTGTAAGGCCCATTAAGTATTTTTTGCCAATTGTTGATGAGAGAAATCCCGACATAAGCTTGTTTGCTCCTGGTTTTCAATTTGTTTTCAATTTACTCCTCATAGGCACTTGTTGTCTATGTGGGAGTAGGTAGCTCTGGCCCTTTCGCATAACGTTAAATATAAAAGATCTTTTGTAAATCCGCTCGCAAGGATAGAAATAAAGTCTCGAAAACAGTGCCTTGGACATAACTAGTCTAGATACTTTAGATGCTAGTTTTTTAAACAGGAGCCTTCCTCAATGAAAATTTTTGTCTGCATAAAACAAGTGCCCGATACAGAGGCCAAAATCAAAATTAAGTCTGATGGTTCAGGAATCGATCCTGCAGGAATTAAGTGGGTTATGAATCCATATGATGAAATAGCTGTCGAAGAAGCTATAAAGCTTCGGGATCTTAATCCGGGTTCTCAAATCAATGTTATCACAGCTGGACCTAAAGAGCGCGCGGTTGAAGCGCTTCGAACTGCGCTTGCGATGGGTGCAGACGAAGGAATCGTTGTTCATGGACCTGACAACCTTGATGCGTATTCAACCGCGAAAGCATTAGCTGAAGCGATTAAAAAAGAAGGCGATGCTCAAGTTATTTTTACGGGTAAACTTTCGATTGATACGAATCAGGCTTCAGTCAGTCAGATGATCGCAGAGTTTTTGGGAATTTCTCATGCAACTGTTGTTTCTAAGCTTCAGTTTGCTGGCGACACCGTAACCGTTGAGCGGGACATCGAAGGCGGAGCCAAAGAAAAAATCCAGCTTAAGACTCCTTGTCTGATTGCTGCGAACAAAGGGCTGAATATGCCTCGCTATGCAAGTCTGCCAGGAATTATGAAAGCAAAAAAGAAAGTTATTAAAGAATATGAAGTGGCCGCTCTTGGCATAACAGATGCTGATCGCAAGGTTTCTTATTCTCAATATTCTTTGCCTGCTGATAAGCCGCCGGTAAAACTTTTGCAAGGCGATGCCTCGGCACAAGTTTCAGAATTGATTCACTTACTTCGCGATGAAGCCAAGGCTTTGTAAATTTTAACGATACAGAGGAAATGATTATGGCGACTACATTAGTTTTTGTTGAACACCAGGATGGACAAATTAAAAGAAGCTCTCAAGAGCTTTTGCAAATTGCGACTAAAAATAATCAGAAAACTTTGGCTGTGGTTTTTGGATCACAAGCAAAAGCGTTGGCGCCTGCGTGCGCACAAAATGGCGCGCAAGAAGTTCATGTTGTGGCAGATGCTAAGCTTGATAATTATAACTCAGAGCTTTTTCTAGCTGCGCTTTCGGCAGTTTTAGAAAAAATAAAACCTCAGTTTGTGTTAGCTTCTTCGAGCTCTACAGGTCGCGATCTTTTTCCAAGATTAGGCGCAAGACTTGGAACGGGCGTAGTAAGCGATGCAATTGAGTTAAATTTTGATGGTGCAAACTTAAAAGCTAAAAAGCCCGTCTACGCAGGAAAAGCTTTTGCTATTGCTGAGTTTAAAAATTCCTCAATGCAAATTGTTCTCATGCGCGCAAATCAGATTCCTTTGTCTAGCGTCACCGCAGGTGCTGGCCAAGTTGTTGAGCATGCTCTTCCTGCAATCGATTTAAAAACGATTGTTCAAGAAGTTGTAAAAGGTGCTTCTAAGAAAATGGATTTAACTGAAGCCAATATCGTGATCTCGGGTGGGCGCGGATTAAAAGAGGCCGGAAATTTTAAATTACTAAATGAGTTAGCAGATGTTTTAGGTGCGACAGTTGGCGCTTCGCGTGCGGTTGTTGATGCGGGTTGGGTTGGACACGATATGCAAGTTGGACAGACGGGCAAAACTGTTGCGCCAACACTTTACATCGCAGTCGGAGTTTCCGGAGCTATTCAACACTTAGCCGGCATGAGCGGATCAAAAGTAATCGTTGCGATTAATAACGATGCGAATGCTCCGATCTTTCAAAAAGCAACTTACGGAATCGTTGGCGATCTTTTCGAAATTCTTCCAAAATTAACTGAAGAGTTCCGCAAGGTCCTAGGTAAGTGAGAGAAAAACTCTTAGGCTTTATAGTTTGGGTTATGTACAAGTCCTTATGGCTCACTTGGAAAATCGAGATTACAGAGCCTCCAGAGATGCAAACACTCATCAAAAATAAAAGTCCTTTTGTTATGGCTCACTGGCATGGTGACGAGCTTGCCCTGTTGCATTTATCCGCTCGCTATAGAATCGCAACTCTGTCTTCAAAAAGTAAAGACGGC
>JANPPO010000111.1:0-5554 GCA_031428555.1 Bdellovibrionales bacterium
AACTCGAGCTTGTACTCTTGCATATTTTTTAAAAGCTCGGCAAAAAGTCTGAAATATTCCGTGGTAAGTAATTCACGAACTGGGCGACCAATATAAGTCTCTGCTTTAATTTTCAAAAGATCAGCAGCGTGTTGGTTCACAGTTGTAATGATTCCAGCTTTATCAACTGAGATAACCCCCGTTGAAATGTGGCCTAAAACAACTTCGATATATTTTGAGCTTTCTTGAAGCTGAGTTGTCGTCTTATCCAGATTTTGCGTCATCTGGTTGAAGTTATCCACCAAGTAATTCACTTCCTCACTTCCGCTAGTCACTTCAACTGCAGAGTAATCTCCACTAGCGACTTTGCGGGTAGCACGGCCAAGTTGAACCAGTGGAATTGAAATTTGTTTCGCTAAATAGAAGCCGAACCAGACGGCAGCGAACAGAATCACAAGCGTCATCATTAAAAGCACAATCACATAGATCGATTTTAATGGTGATTCGAGTGGATTGACGTCACGAAATTCTTCATACGCAGCTGATACGTCGTTCATCCTGGATGTTAAGGATAGCGGAACAAAGCTTGAGATGACCGCCGCCGATGGAGGCTTACTGTTTTTTATTGGAACAATAACCCTGACTAAATTTCCGTCACCGAATTGCTGAATAGTTGAAGACTCGACCCGATTAATTAAGCCTTTCTTAATAAAATCTGGATCCGCAATTGGCAGATGATAAAGACTTTCATCTGTCGTCATTGAGTAAACACGTTCGCCATCAACAGACTTATAAATTTCGATCGCATCAAGTGCGTAGCGATTTCTTAATAGCTCTAAAGTTGTTGGCAAAGCTTTCCAGTTTCGAGAATTTTGAAGCTCTCTTTCGATCTCGTGGGCAAAATGGTAATTCTTTTTCTTAGCGGTAAAATAATAAGAGTTTTGAATTTCAAGCGAGCTTTTTAACACGCCCACCATTTTAAGACTGAACCACTTTTCAAAACTGGCATTAATGTAGAACACCGAGATGACAAACAACAATATAGTAGGAATAGAACTAAATGCCACGAAAGCAGCAATAAGCTTCGATTTCAGACTACTTCCAAATACTTTACTTTTTCGCTCTAGAAAAACTTTTACGACGTTTCTAAAGATCAAAAAGCATAGAAGAATAAGAAGAATGATATTAACGTTTACCAGGCCAAAGAAGAAAATACTGTGAACAAACGGCAACTGCTGGGAAATAGAGAAAAGACGAATTTCAAACCAAGTTAAAAACACGACAAGAAATGAGATAAGGAATATCGCAACGATTTCTCTTTTTCTTTTTCGGTGTTCTTTTGGAATATTCACTTCTTCCAAAGTTTCAAAAATATGCTCGTCTCGAGGCTCGAGCACCCTTTCAACTTTTGGATGGACCTTTTTATCGGCCTTATCTTCTGCCATGTTCTACTTTCTAATTTTCTTGAGGTCCTTTAAGAGTCCCACCATTTCAAGTACGACTAATGCAGTTTCTTCGCCTTTGTGGCCGTGGTTTCCACCCACGCGGTCGAAGGCTTGTTCTTCATTTTCGGTTGTTAAAATTCCAAAACCGATCGGCTTTCCGGTTTCTAACATGATTTGAGTAATTCCACGCTCGACACTGTTGCAGACGTAGTCGTAGTGAGAAGTTTCGCCGCGAATGACTGCGCCTAATGCAACAACTCCTTCACAGCCAGCTTCTAGTAATGCTTGGCAAGCCAGCGGAATTTCAATTGCGCCAGGGACTTTAACAGAAAAGACTTCGGCTTTTGCATCAGTCAGCATTCGAAGTGCGCCATCAAGGAGCATTTCGGTTACTTCGTGATTAAACCGACTTGTCACGACCCCAATCTTGATTTTCTTGGTCGACGTTTTTGAAGCGCTGGTTTTCTTGTTTGGTTTGGTTTTCTTTGCCACGTGTCTCCTTACGGAAGGTCTCAATCAAATCGTGAATTGTGCCGATTTTCAACTGATGTTTATTTGCAAAACGAACTAAATCCGGAAGACGAGCCATTGTTCCATCATCATTCATAACTTCACAGATGACTGCGGCTTGATTGAGTCCCGCTAATTTCATTAAATCGACACTGGCTTCTGTGTGACCAGGGCGCTCGAGAACGCCACCAGGCCGAGCTTTCAGAGGGAAAATATGCCCAGGACGACTAATGTCAGAGGGTATTGCGTTAGCTTTTGAAGCGACTTGAATTGTCAGCGCACGATCCGCGGCAGAAATCCCCGTCGTAATTCCCGAGGAAGCTTCAATGCTGACTGTGAAAGCTGTTTTATTTGGAGCACCATTTTCATCAAACGGAACCATCAACGGAAGCTCTAGTTGTTCAATTTTTTCAGGAGCCATCGCAAGACAAACAAGTCCGCGGGCATGAGTAATCATAAAATTTATTTTTTCCGCGGTTACAAAATCTGCAGCCATGATAAGATCACCTTCGTTTTCACGGTTCTCATCATCGACAAGAAGAATCATTCTTCCATGCTTAATTTCTGAAACGAGTGACTCAACAGGTTCAAAGTTCATGATCTTGTCCTTGAAAATAGGCCTTAGCTAAATAATCAGTCTCAACATTTATCAATTGGCCAGTTTTAAGTTCGGCTAAATTTGTTCTTTTGAGGGTTTCCGGGATCAGACAAACGCTTACGATGTTGTCCGAAAATTCATTTACAGTGAGGCTGACTCCGTGAAGCGCGACACTGCCTTTTTTCCAAAGATAGCGTTTTGCATGCGCGGGGATTTTGACGTCAAGAAACCAAGACTCACCGACTGCTTCACTTCGAACGACTTCGCCTAGTGCCTCGACGTGACCAGTGACTAAGTGACCATGAACGCGGTCACCGAATTTCAAAGACCGTTCAAGATTCCAAGTTTGGCCAGGTAATTTTTCAGCATCGATTTTAAGAAGATTTAAAGTTTCATTGGCTAATGAGAATTGCATTTTTTCTGAGTCAAATTCTTCAACTGTTAGGCAAACTCCGTTACATGAAATACTATCGCCAGTTTTAATGTCATTGAAGTCTGTAGGTCTTGATACTTGGACACGAACCACGTTTTCACGTTTTTCAACAAAAAGGACTTGGACTGTGGCTTCGACGATCCCTGAAAACATCGCTGTCGTTCTATATTGGGGCTTAAAAAAAGGCAATGAACTGAGATGCTCGGAAGAGCAGTGACTGCGGCCGGCAAAGCTGGCTTGAACTGGCGCTTAGCGCATCGCAACAACGCAATAGAAAACGCCCAGAGAGAAAGCGCTCTGGGCGTCAAAATTAACCTTTAATTATAAAATCTATTTTTTAGGTTTGGCTGCAGCCGCTTTTGCAGCTTCTGCCTCAACTTCTTCTACTCGCTTAGAAAGTTCAACTCTCCAGCCTGGTTTGATCTTTGTGTTGTCCATTCGTTTGATAATTGCCACAGTTGAAAAATATCTGTCAGCATGGATCACTTCACCGTAAGCAAACGGATCTTTTACGAAGCGTGCGAAACCGTAGTAATCAGAATTACAAGCCTCACCCTTCCATAAAGTTTTCTCATTATAGAAAGCAACTTGGTCACCTTTTTTAAGGTTCACGTCTGCTCCGCCTTTGATTACTACGCCAACATCTCCTAAAGGATTTGTTCCGCCATCAAGTGACTGAACATCCAAAACTTTAGTAGTCCAAGGCACCTTGTTCATCTCATCTTTAATAGAGTTAACACCTTGCTGAAGCGCACCCTCAGTTAATTTAGATAACGGAGAATTTCTATACCAAGAGTAGCCAGCGTTGATTGCATTATAATCAATCGAAACTTTTCCATCAGTGTCTTTACCGACTTGAGTTACAAGCGGGCTTGCAATCAAACGAGATTTTCCACTATACAAATCTTTTGCAGAATCGATTCCGTACATCTGAATCATTAATTGCTTGAGCTTAACTGTAAACTTTGTACCGATTCCCAATCCAGGAACAGGACCGCTTTGGTTAAAACCAAATGAATAAGTATTTCCAGAAGTCATTTCAAATGCCAAAACGCTTCCGTTTACTTTTACATCCGGAAGATTAATAAGACAGCGAGCTTCGTCTGAATAATAAAGTTCGTTACCCACAGTCTTCGTACCAAACATCTTTTGATACATACCTTGCGCACCCGCAAGTTCTGGACCCTTTGTTCCCATTTGGATTCCAGGACCTGAATAGCTAGTCGTGAAACCCTTAGAGTTAAAGAGAACTCCGTTCAGTTGCTCACTTGCGACATAACCGAAATTGAAATTACCAGCGTCACCGAAGTTAACAGCTGGAGATTGGATAACTCCTGCATCTGCATACCACTTCAATTGACGTGGACCTTCTGTACCGGGTTGTTGTTGGCAGCTTTGATTACCCATTAAACTTAGGCCAAGACCCACTAGCGTAACGACTTTAATCGAGCCCATCATCATGTTGGTAGTTGTAGTTCTCTTCATTGTTCACCTCTCGACTAGACTGATCGTCAGGCTAGTCACGTAAGTGTACGGACTATGGACTAGATTAAGCAAAATTCGAGCAAGTGATTAAGATGACTTAGGAAAAAGTTCGCGAGATACATTTTGAGACAAGATAAGTCCACGAAACTATTCAAAAGCTGCAAAAAACACTCTTTGAAAAAAAAATTCGGTGAAAAAAATTTGGACACTTCGCTGTCAGATTTCTGTTCACAATTTTTGAACTCCATTCTCCCGTGTCGAAAAGTCCGACGGAAATTTCATAATTGAAGCAGTAGTTGTCAAAAAGTTCTGACTTCTAGCAAACAGCTTCAATTGAAATTTCATTTTATTTGTCTTTAAGCTTTTTCACTCGGACCATTGGAGCTAAATAACTTAACGTTCAATTAACTTTGGAGGATCTATGAAAAGTCTTTTAACCCTTTCAGTTTTCTTTGTCGCTGCGATTTCCGGAGCTCAATCAACGACTACGTCGAAAACGACTAAAATAACGGCACCTACCGCTACTCAAGCACCTCAAGCCAGTGCAGCAGCTGGCACCGCGACTGGTACGGCAGCTCCTACGACAACGCCGACTCAAACTTGTAATAAGTTGGTCGAAGCAGCGAAGTCGAATAATTACGAATCAATGGCTGGTCTTGTGATGACTCATGAACACGGCAAAGGCCACGGTAAGAAGGATGGCATGAAAAAACCAAGCAAAGCAAAATTCGATAAAATGCATGCTGAGTATATGAGTGAAATTAAAGATGTCACTTGCGGTAACGAAATGGTTGCCGGAGATCGTGCTGTTGTAACAGCTGAATCTACAACTCAAAAGCGTTTGATTCCGTTTGTTCAGGCTGATGGCCAGTGGAAATTTGATATGAAAACTTACCGCTCATTCTACGCGGGCGATGCGAAGGACGCTAAAAAATCGATGTAAGAGATAAAGGTGACGCACTGTCGACACGAAAAGTGGAGCGTCACCTTTTATATTTTATAGAACTAGTTTATCGCCGGGTTTTAGTTCGCCCGAGATTAGTTTTGTTGAGAGTGGATTTAGGATGTCGGTTTGGATGACTCTCTTTAAGGGTCTCGCTCCGT
>JANPPO010000112.1:0-6314 GCA_031428555.1 Bdellovibrionales bacterium
GGCCAGTTCACTTTATATTCGGTTCCGTTCAAGCGAAGCCAATCTGGACTAATTTGTTGATCGAAAATGCAAGGTGCAACCAAATACAAACTTTCCACTTTCAAAGTTTCATTTTCAAGAAGCTTGAGCATCCATCTGGCGCCGAAAGAATGACCTAACATCGAAAGCTTTTCCACCGCGGTTCGAGATTTGAACTGAATCATCATTTCTTCGAAGTCTTGGAGCGCACTGTATGGCTTTGCCCAGGAAAGCTCTCTGTGATCTTCGCCATGGCCGCGCATATCAGGCACGATGACTTGGGCAATGTTTCGTTCAGCTATTCGGTGGGCAAGGCTCGTTAAGTAAATCGAACTGGAAACGAGGCCATGAAATAAAATAATCGTGTGAGTCGAGAGGCACGGATAATAGCGATAGCTCATTTTGTTTTTGCGATCGCGCGATTCGAAATGCATCGGTGGATTTATTTTTTTAATTGGAAGTTTGTAAAGCTTCATCATGAGCTTGGCACTTTCACTAAACGAAATTTAAACATCTTGAAGAACGAATCGACCTTGAAATTCAGCGCATTTTTCGCCGTTACATTCAATTTCTGCAAAAAGTGTCCAGCGCGCTTTCTTCTTTGTTTGAAGGGCTTTCACGACGGAATCAAGCTGAACTTGTGACCAACCGACTTTGACATCAAAATCTGCTGTGACGGGTTTGATATATTTCATGGTGCCATCGGAAATTACGAATGAGTCTGAAGATTGTCCTAACGACGTGAGTTCAGAATAAACTAAAAGATAACAGGCTAAGACTGCCGAGTTATAGAGGCTTCCGCCGAATGCAGTACCTTTATGATTGATGTGTGGAACCAATGGGACTTTTAAGTTTGCGTAACCGGGCTTGAGGTTTTGAATATCAAATTCGAAATTTTTAACAGCAGGAATTTTTTGATAGATCCATTGTTTAAGCTCTTCGCCCTGAAGTGCCGGCATGCTTAATCTACTTTACCTAAAAGATCAGACAACTTCGTCTTTGTTAAACTTTTTCGGATATCACTTTCTAACGAAACAGAGACTTGAGAAACAATTTTTTTCATCGAACAACTGACGGCGCACTTTTTCAAAGCTGGTTTTTGGAATTCGGTGATCATATCCGGAAGTTCGACTGCCTTATAAATATCTGCCAGCGATACTTTCGTCGGATTTTTAGCGAGCCAGACACCGCCATCGCGACCTTTGCGGGAGTTGATAAGACCCGCTTCAGCAAGAAGCGCCATCAAACGTCTGACAACAACTGGATTGGTTTTTAAACCTAAAGCGATTTCCTTCGAATTCATTTTGCGATCTTGGTGGTAAGCCAGGGTCATCAAAACATAGAGTGCTGAGGAAAATTGTTCGTTACGCATAGGCAAGGTATAGCCGATTAGCTTATTTTCGGGAAGGAAAAAGGGATTTTAGCCAACCTAGGAAAGTATCCTCGGGCCCCGGAAGTCTACCTTGTACAAGGGAGCCTTCGTTTTCGAGCTTGCGAATGAGCTCTTTCAACCTTGGTTGCTTTGCCGAGGTCTTATCAAATTTAAATCCGTATCCCATGGGAACTTGCTGTCGTCGATAAACGACTTCCCCGTCCAAGTGCAGCACACCGTGAGAGTCTTTAAAAAATATTTTTAAGAGGGTTCCCTCGGGAAAATCCGAAGCTGTTTCTATAAACGCCCCGCCTTCAGAAATATTCTTGATCTCGACCCAGTGTTGCTGGCCATTGAATTCGACCTGGCTTTGAAAGTCAGCTTTATACCGGGGCTTCGTTTCCCACCAACGCATGCGTGGATCGAAATAAAGTTTGCGAACCGCTGGAGAAAGAAAATAACCAATCACGAGCATGTTAATAATGTAGAAAAGCACCAGGGCAATTCCCATTAGCAAAGTTGCGTTCTTGAAGTACGAAATCAAGCTATAACCAAAAGGAATCGTCATCAAGACGATGTATGCGAGGTAACTCCACTTCTTACATATATAGATCAGGACTGCGCCTAATATAGGAACGACGGTAAAAATTAGAAGTGTCATTCGATTTGTTGGTGCCATCAAAACTGTGAGGTAGTAGCTCAAGTTGATTTTAGCCAACCAAGCATTCACGACAATGTTTCCTAAAGGCGCAATAACGTGGAAAAATGCAAGGATGATAATGGGCCATGGGCGCTGCTTCATAGACTTCAATTTCAACTGATCTTTAAATAAAACACAAGGCTTTCCTAGACTTACAGATCCATGTCGAAAACCACATGGAATTTGTCTTTAAATCTTATTTAAATTTTGCATTTCTGGACTACCAATCCGGGCGCATTTACATATAATTTACATATAAGCCTGGAGGGCATATAAAGTGGCTTGTAAAGGCCACCAACAAAGGGGATTCAGCTCATGGCAAGACAACTTCAACGACTTAAGTCCGCAAGATTTCGCTTCTACGTTCAACTCTTTTTCATAACTTTGGTGGCACTTGTTTAACATTCGATTTAACTCTAGCTCTACGTGGAATCAGCACAAGAGTCTCCCTGGCTTAAGCCAAGGTGACTCTTCAAAACCTCAAGCTCGCGGTCAGTTCAAAATTGTTCTGACCCGCTACTGGCCCGATTTTCTATCAGCGCTAATGGGTTTTATTCTGACTTTAGGATTTATTAGCTTCACACTCTTTTATCTTACTCAAAGCTAGACTTACCCCGCCGGCCGCGCCTCGCCGGCCGCGCCTCGCCGATAGCCATTAAAGAAGTTTAAATTCCTTTAGCTTTGCGTGTTTGTCAGCGAAAATTTTGATATTTGCATTGAGCTCTTTATATTGCTTTTCGAGTTGATATTTTTCGCGCATTTCAAGGGTATCTTCTAAAACTTTGATCTCGCCCTGTGACCAATCAGATGCAAAAGCTAAATCTGATACAATGATTCGAATTTCTTCCAAGCGGGCAAGAGCATACTTTTCGCCTTGTTCCATTCTTTGGCGATTGTAGTACTTTGAGTCTGGCTTAATCAGATTTTGCAAACTTCTTTCGATGATGACTTCTTCTGACAAGTTAAACCGAACAATTTTATCGGCAGCTTGAACGTAATCAATCATCGCGTTCATAAGATCCCGTCTCCAAAGTGGGTTACGAATGTTCGATACATTACGAACAACTGCATCTAAACGAAACTTAAAAACGCGTACTGCATTTATAACTTCCTGCTCGGCTGTGATGTGGCTTAATTTGTCCTCTTTTGATAACTGGCTGTAAAATACAGCATGAGCAAATTCATGAATCATCGTAATAGCGTCAACATCATCTGAAACTAAAATCGAATCACGAGATAAACTACAGCAAGGATCTGTTGCTGGAATGAAAATTCCCTCTGAACCTGAAAGATGCAAATCATCTAGATTCATTTTTTTAAAACGCTCTTCGCTTAAACGGGGCACATCTTTTAGAAATCCCGCGATTGGCTGCTTCGCGTTCTTTGACGGCAATAGATAGACATCGACTCCAGTTGCCTTAATTGTTTTAACTAGGTCAGCTTTTGGAGATTTCAGAATACTCTCGATAGGCGTTAAATCCAATTTCCGATTGTACGGAGATTCGACAACGATTGCTCCAGCTTGAACGGCAAAAATCACACCTGCTACAAATATTAAACTTCTCATGAGGACTCCCTGCTGGTGACAAACGCTGCAGGCTTCGTTCCAGGGCGAATACGAACTTGTTGCAGCTAATGAATTTTCGATGTCGATAAGATGGACAGCGCCGGAATCAAGCGTAGGGTCCGACTTATGGGTGCCAAAAGCTTTGCTTAATAAAGCAAATATTTTTTTCTGATGCTAAGCCATTCTTTTTCATCTTTAAGCATGGATTTATCGAGATCTTTCGGGGTTGCCCGAGGATTTTCGATCCATTCGCGAAGCTCGGGGCCACCGTTAATGACATCAAAAGCTAATTTGCCAACAGTATATTCGTAAGCAAAATCCCGGTAGATAGAATATTTTGGATAGAGTTCTCGAATACACTTAAGCATCAGCGCGACAATACGAAACGGTTTAAAATTCGCATGATTATATTCTGGCAGATCCGTGTGAAATTGAAACCCATGGCAAAGTTTTCTTTCATGCTTGTGAAATGTTGGCTCGAAAAAGCATTCTCTTAAAACAACACCTTTAAGCCATTCAGGAGCCTTCTTCTTCATTAAGCTTAGAACTTCAGTAAAGTTGATATCACTTGCGCCAATTTGTTCTAAGGCTCTGGTTGTTCCGCGCCCTTCGCTCAATGTTGTACCTTCAATTAAAACAGTTCCAGGGTAAGCACGTGCCATATTCAACGTTTGAGCATTCGGCGATGGATTGACCCATGATCTTTCATGCGGCCAACCATAGCTTGGCTTTTTATCTGGTTTGTAAGACTTCATGCTGAAGATTCTTAAGTCGACGGGTAAATTAAATTTTTCTTTGTAGTACAGAGCCATCTCGCCCGGTGTGAGCCCATGGCGCATCGGAAATTTTGAGGCCCCTACGAAAGATTCATAGCCTTCGCGAAGCGAAAAACCTTCGATCGTTCGACCGATGGGATTTGGACGATCTAAAATTATAAGTTCTTTGTCGTACTTCGCACATTCCTGCATCACATAAAGTAAAGTTGTGATGAAAGTATAAATTCGGCAGCCCAAGTCTTGAAGATCAAAAATCATCACATCAAAAGACTCCATCATGTGCGGAGTTGGTCTTCGAACCTGACCATAAAGCGAAAAGATCGGAATTTTATATTCTGGATGAATGAAGTCTTCACTTTCGATCATATTATCTTGTTTTTCGCCTTTGACTCCGTGCTGGGGACCGAAGGCCGTAGATAAACCGATGACTCTGTGAAGAATATCGAAACTATGTTCAAGCTTTGAATCAACACTGGCTGGATGACAAACTAAAGCGACACGTTTTTTCTTGAGCTCTGTGATGACTTTTTTATTCTCTAAAAAAACTTCGAGCCCCAATTTGAATGCCATCTTTATCCCCTTACTAGCGTGAAGCTTTCAAGCAAATGAAAATCAGGTTGAGTCCCCTTGTGATCCAAAGCACAGTAATGCTTCTGACCTGCTTGTTCTTCCATAACTGCAGTTAAACCAACGTTGAATTTTTTAAATTTTGTGTGATTCACTAATTCAACGTTAAGCTTACTTTCAAATTGATCCCAATTCATAGATTTTAATTCAAACTCAGCTGCCCGTTTTGGAGGCTGCGGGTATCGATAGCGATCGAACAAATAAAGATTCCAAGCTGGCTTAAGAGAAAAATTTAATTCGTAATAAAGACTCATGCCCTTTGGATTTAAAAAGCACTCAAAACAGGTGTGCTTCCAAAGCTCATCTTCCTTTGGGATACTGGCCGGGGTCCAAGTCGTAGACGTTGTAGGCAATCCAAAGAGATTTAATTTGTCGACGATGAAGAATTCTAATTTTAGTAGAGAATCCGTTAAATGGACCTCGCCTTCTAGAAGGAACTTCGCTTTTTCAGATGAGAACGGTTTTAATATACTCACGCAGTTCAGTGTAGCAACATATTCGAGGCTTTGAGGACTCGACTTTAGATGTGTTTTAAGGCATATTTTGAAGCCTATGATTCACGCAAGTTCTATATCCAAACAATTCGGTACCAAAATTCTGTTCAAAACGGCCTCTTTCCAGATCAACACCGGTGAAAAAATCGGTCTTGTTGGACCTAACGGAAATGGTAAGTCGACAATTTTTAAAATCATCATGGGCGAAGAAGGCTACGATGGCGGCTCTGTTACCAAGCCAGAAAAAGCGACCGTTGGGTACTTTTCGCAAGATATCGAAGACATGCGTGGACGCAAAGTTTTAGAAGAAGTCATGATGGCGATCCCGTCGCTTAACAAAGTTAAAAAAGAATTAGCTGAACTGGAACAAAAACTAACCGAAGAAATGTCTGATGATCAGATGACTTCAGTTTTGGAAAGATATGGCCAAATTCAAGGTGAATTCGAAAATATGGGTGGTTATGACATCGAAACTCGCGCAGCCGAAGTCTTAACGGGTTTGGGTATCGGTCCCGAAGAACAGCAGCGTGATACCGCAAGCTTCAGCGGTGGTTGGAAAATGCGGATCGCACTTGCGAAGATTCTGGTACTAAATCCACAAGTTCTGCTGATGGATGAGCCAACGAATCACTTGGATTTAGAAAGCATTTTGTGGCTTGAAGAATGGCTGCAAAATTATAAAGGTGCTTTGATGATGACAAGCCATGATCGCGAGTTCATGAACCGCATCGTGAATAAGATTGTCGAAGTCGCACATCAA
>JANPPO010000113.1:0-17067 GCA_031428555.1 Bdellovibrionales bacterium
AAGTTTTTCAAAATTTTCTTTATGGCCTTCTTTGATATTATCCATCATGACTTCAATGTAACTATCTCGGTCAGTTCTGTTTTGTTCGTGAATGAAGCCAAGTGCATGCAAAATTTCGTGGGCAATGTCATCAATTTCACAATTTGGCGAAAGCAGAATCGGTTGTAAATTTCCAACGTAGCCCACGTAAGATTTGCAGTTTTCTGTTCCGTTGGTGAAGAATATTGCAGCCTTTTCATTCTTGTAGGGAACAAACTCGACGGCAGTTCCCTCAAACATTGCCAAGGCCTGCATTACACGGTCAGGATTTACAAAATCACTTTCGATATGAAAAGGAATAACTGAGGTGGGCCATAATTCAAAGTATGGTAATACAACATAACTATTTTTAAGTTTGTCAGGATCGGCGCTCTGATCGACAAGTGCACCAACGATTAAGTCGCCATGCACAACAGCCAAACCATCTTCTAAAACAAACTTAAGAGGAACGCCCTTAGCTTTAACTTGCGCAGCATCTTTGCTGTTGAGGGTCTGGGCAGACTTTCGATTATTGCTGTTTTGCTTCGGAAAATGATCTTCGATTTTTCGAGGGTTGGGGACAACGTTCGAGGATTCTTGGGATTTGTTCTCCTCGAGTTTTGCAAATTTTTGAGTCATCTTTTTCGGCAATGGAGCTGGCGAATCTTGGTTTGTATTTGAAGTATTAAAATAAAAGTATAAAACAGCGGCGAAAATCCCGAAAAATAAAATCTTTTTAGTTGTTGTCGTTTTACTCATTAACTTGCCCCATGACTTAGCATCATGAATATCATGTCTTAGAATGAGCACAAAAGTCGCGCGCTAATTTTAAGCTAAAGCTACAGTGATTCACCGCATACAGAAACAGGACGCAGGCAGCGCGCCATGGCACCTAAGATAGCGCGATCTTTTGTAAAGTCACTGCTATTCGAGTAAAGTTAGTATTCCGAAATCAGTTCACAGAAACGAAGGTATAAAATGGCAAAAGCTAAAAGTTCAAAAAGTCCTGAAAGAAAACCAAATCAATTTCGCGACAAACCTGCAGCAAATTCACGTAAGCCCGAAGTGACAGCCAAGAAAAAATTAAAAGTCGATGATGAAGAAGATTATGAAAATGATGACGATTTCGATGAACTTGCTGATCATGAAGATGACGTAATCGAAGATGCATCATACGCGGCTAAAATTGAAGCCCGCGAAGCAAGTCAGAAAAAAACTTCGAAAAGAAAAAAACTTTCTCTTCATGCGAAGGGTTCTGGCAGTCTTTTTATTCCTACGAAAAAATAATTATTTTCCGAATCGACTTTTTTGTTGAGATAAAAACTGAATATGAGATTGCACCATCGCTTCAACGTCTTTGCGGATCTGCGCTTCGCTCATGAGGGGATCGGTGTCAACTTTTGCACAGTGGCTACAACACATGACGGCCCAGTGATGAACAACGCCAAAAACCGATTTAATGCCCCAAAGTAAGCCTTCGCGGGAAAGCTCGTAAGGAATTTCTTTTGCGATCATATCACCAAAATACTGACCGCCTGGCGGGCCCATTGGATTATTGAGCGCTGCTTGTACAGCAGGGGAAGTGACGTCGGGTTCAAGATCAGTCAGCATCATTTTCATAATATTTAAAAGTGCTGACTGCTGAGTCATATAATAATCGTAAGTCTTCATTGCAAGTTCCGACGTATTTTTAGAAGTCTCAGCAAAGCCTTTGATTTCAAGATCGAGATCGACATAAATGCTAGCCATAATCTCCCAAAAAAGTTTTTCTTTACTTTGGAAGTGGTAGTTGATGGCCGCTAGATTGACTTCACTTTTTTTAGAGATTTCGCGAATTGAGGTACCTTCAAAGCCATGGATGCCGAAAAGCTCGAAAGCTGCTTCCATGATTTTTAACTTTGTATCTTGCGAACCTTTTTTTAGCATAGGACTAGCATAAGCCTGTGGGCGCTTAGACGTAAAGGTAAAAAGATTCCTCTGCCCAGAGGAAAATGCTGAGGGTCCCAGCTAGGCTTTGCATCGTATATCATTTTGAGACAATGGGTTTTGAACCGTTGTCGCACTATTGGATTGATAGATAAACTTCAATACTTGTAAGGATACTCATGTTATTTTGGCAATAGGGGTGGGCATGAATTTCAGTAAATGGGTGAAAAGTAATCGGTTTTTTATTGGATTGGTCATCACATTTATAGGAATTTCAGTTTCTTTTCAGAATTGCTCGATGCCGTTTATCGAAACTCCCCTATCTTCGGCTGAATTGTCATCAGAAGCTCATTTTTTTACACCCACGATAAAACAGCTGCCGGGTCAAGAAGAGGTT
The DNA here is from genome assembly GCA_031428555.1 of Bdellovibrionales bacterium. Lineage (GTDB taxonomy): Bacteria > Bdellovibrionota > Bdellovibrionia > Bdellovibrionales > Bdellovibrionaceae. The sequence goes on from JANPPO010000113.1 coordinate 2,342, forward strand.
TGGCTGACACCTCCGCCAGACAAGAAAAGTGGCGAGTTCTCTAAATTTTTAGATATTACGAGATTAAGCGAATGGAAAAAAAGCTTCGATCAAACATCTACATTTAAATTCTATATTGGCGATGGCCGTAATGAAGAATTAAAAAATTTTATAATTGAGGTAAAGGCCCGCGGTAAAAAAGTGGCGTTCGAAGTCGGTTCCGTTTATGCAAATGCATGTGATGATGGGCCGTATGATGCTGATGGAATGCCGATGCTTGCTCAAAGAGCTGTTGACTACGAAGGTGGAATGCTAAAGGGTTTAAGCGATTCAAAGATAAACCTCGATTACTTAGTTTTGGATGGTCCATTCATCCGAATGTTTGATCCTTATTTTTCAAAGTGTGTTCCAAAATTCGGAGCACGCATGACTGCTGAATATGGTGCTGGTCAGATTGTCGCTTTCATGAAAGCTATGCGGATTCAGTTTCCAAATGTTAAATTTATTCTTCTAGTTAATTTTCCAAATTGGAATTTTATGGATTCTGAATCAATTAACGGAGTCGGTTCCCATATTGTTGATCATAGAGGACAAATTTTTAATTATGATATTGTTCTTCCTCATTTAGCGAATACAGCACTTGCCCAAGGGATTCCTTTTGACGGTCTTCAGATTGATAACCCCTATAATTTTCAAATTTATAAAACCGGAACTCGCGCAAGTGGGCTCATTAGCGAGGCCGAGGTTGATAAGCGTTGGCTTCGATTAAGGAAATTAATTGAATTAGCAGATTCTCTTAAACTTAAGACAAGTCTGATTCTAAATTCAGAAGTTGAAGAAGGTACGAATCCGTCTGATGCAGTACTGTTGCAAGGTGGAAAAGACTTCGCAGATTTAACAATCAAGTACGCCCAAGAATTCAGACGTCGCGGCTTGAGCGTTCATTCCTTTATGATTCAAAGTTGGTATGCGGTACCTAAGGTCATAATTCCTGAATCACAACCATATAGTTTTACAGACACAACTTTAAAAATCTTAAGTGCTCTGGGGATTGGAGCTGGCCAACAAAATGTACCTGCCGCAGTTCCACCAGCTGGTGCGCCTGTTGTCGTTGAAAATCCTTTCACTCCTGTTCAGCCACCAGCAGTCGCAGCGCCAGTCGTGTCGCCGCCAGCAGTCAGTTTACCGTCTCATCCGGTTTATAGACTTTTTAACTCAACCACGAGCGATTACTTACCATCATTATCAAGTATCGAGGGCGCGCCGTACTGGAAGTTTGTCGGAGTTGCACTTTATCTTTTTGATCAGCCAGGTAATTCACGTATTCCAATTTATCGTTGTATTTTAAATAGCGACCAATCTCATGCAGTTTCTTTAAAAGATGATTGTGAAGGTGCCGGCAGAAACGAAGGCATTTTAGGTTACGCTATGAACTCTCCATCGGCCATTGCAAACAAAGCAATCTACAGATGCCAATCATTAGCTATCCAAAGATACATGATGTCATTAAGTGAAGTTGAATGTCAGAACGCCAGCATGGTTAAAGAATCTATTTTAGGCTATACAAATTAATAAATCCTGTGGGCGGTTGGTCGTAAAGTTAAAAAAAATTACGCGATTTCTTTGCGGAATTCTTTTGGGGAAACGCCGAGGATTCTTTTAAATGCTTTTGAGAAGACAAAAGAATCTCCGTAGCCGACTTTTTCCGCTATTATTTCAAGACCATCATTAGTCGCCCTTAGCATATCCATTGCTTTTTGGATCCTAATTCTTGCCAAATAATGGGCGGGAGTATCACCGGTAATTTTTTTGAATTTTTGAGCGAATGCCGCGCGCGAAAGTCCGGCAACTTCAGAAAGATTTTCTAAATTCCAGTCCTTGCTTGGTTCTGCGTGAACTGCCGTGATGACCTTTTTTAAATTCGGGTCTTTGAGTGCTTGGCTGAATGAACTGGTTTTTGATTCTCTTTTTTCAAGCCAGTCTCGAAAAATATAATGAAACAAAACATCCAACAAACTTCTGGTAATAGCATCGGATCCTGGGCCTGAGTTTCCAACTTCAGCTGATAGAAGCTGTTGTGCGATGTAAAGAGCGCTATGAGAAGGGATTTCCTCTGCGCGAATTATCATGAGATCAGGAATTTCGGAAAACATCGGATGGATTGGTTCAGTCTGGAATTGGTAAACACCAGACACAATTGAAACTAGGGGTATTCGATTTTCATATTGAGGAAAATCAATATCAGAAAAGTTTTGAGCTTTCGTCTTTACATCCGTTGCGATTTCATGACTTAAGCCACGCTTGAGCATCACGATATCGCCACGCTTTAGTAATATAGGTACCTTTATACCTTGTGACCGCAGATAGACTTCGCCCTGGGCAACGGCATGAAAGCCCATGCTCATTTCGCAAGGGAACTTGATAGCCAATGGTTTATAGATAGCCCTCTTCATAAGAAGGGATTTGCGAAGGCCTGCGGATTGTAAGATATCGGTTAATATGTCCATTTTTAGAGATTACCCGTTTCGGGACGATATATCCATAAAAATAGACGAAAAGACATGAAAAGAGTCATTTAAGCCATGTTTAATGATGTTCAGCTGGTCTATTCTGGATTCACATTTAAACACACATTCCGGAGGATTTAACTTATGAAACAAACATTTTTAATTATCGGTGCAGCAGGAGTAAACGGTTCAGAAATTTCGAGACTGTTAAAAGCTGAGGGGCATACAGTCAGAACGACAACAAGTAAAAAGCCGACCACTTCTGACCAAGTACAAATTGATCTGGCAACGGGGCAGGGAATTGCCGAAGCCTTTAAAGGCATCGATCGAGCTTTCTTCCTTTCGCCAAGTGGCTATGCGGACCAACTTAAAATTTTAGCTCCACTGATTCAAGAAGCGAAGAAACGAAATTTGAAAAAAGTCGTACTCATGACAGCAATGGGGGTTGATGCAAACGAAGCTGCACCATTACGACAGGCCGAATTGCTTTTAGAAAAGTCCGGTTTAAATTTTAATATCATTCGCCCTAACTGGTTTATGCAAAATTTTAATACTTTTTGGAGTTACCCGATTAAGACCTTAAATAAAATTCCTTTGCCAGCTGAAAAAGCAAAGACAAGTTTTATTGATGCAAGAGATATTGCAGCAGTCGCAGCCAAGCTATTAGTGGATGATCAGTATAACAAGAAAGCTTTTAATTTAACGGGACCCGAAGCCTTGGATCATGATCAGGTGGCAAGTGTGCTTTCGGAAACCTTAGGTAAAAAAATTACGTACGAAAATATTACGCCTGAAGAATTACGAAAAACTTTACATTCAGCGGGACTTCCAAAAGATTACGCAGAATTACTTTTGACACTTTTTGAATATGTTCGGGCAGGATATAATTCAGCTGTCACTCAAGATGTAAAAAAAGTTTTAGGCCGCGAGCCTATTTCGTTTCAATTATATGCAAAAGATTTCAAAAACGCTTTAGCCTAAGTCTTTTCGTCAGCTAATTTGCGCCAGTCCAGCTTGCCTAGTGTTCGGGGGCTGGGTCTTGGGCCATTTGGTTTTTTTGAAGTGCCATCAGCAAAAGATTCTATTCTAGACACAAGAACATTGGTGCCCAATCCTTTTTTCTGAACTTTGCCTTCGATGATTAAAAATCGGCTGCTTAAAATCACTTGCTCATATTTTTCGTAGATTTCGGGCCTGACGATTGTGTCGATACTTCCGTATTCATCTTCGAAAGTCATGAAAGCTGTCCCATTCGCCGGAGGTGGACGCTGAATCACAGTTACGATGCCTGCGTAAATAATTTGTTTTCCTTTGGGCATTTTTCTAATTTGAGTTGATAGAAGGCCCGGCAAATAAGGCATTTCGATTCTAAGGCCTTTCATCATATTGCCTTCTAGCGAATAACCCATCTTTCGGTAATCAGTTGTGATTTTTTCTAACATGCTCATCTCTGTAAAAATGTCGTCCACGGCATCGAGCTTCGTATTTTCATCGAATAACATAAGCTGTTGATCGGATTGTTTTTTGTTTGAGCGCTTAGCAAATAAGGCGCCGAACTCGATCGACTTCCAGTAAGTGTGTCTTCGGTCTAAACCAAAACTTTCAAAGAAGTTAGCCATCGAGAGATTTTCTAAAACTTCTTTTGAAAATTGAGTTCGGGCAATGAAGTCCTCGACTGAGGTAAAAAGTTTTTTCTTTCGTTCTTCAAGCATGGCTAACACATCATCTTCATTGATTCGTTTAATATTGCAAAAACCCATGCGAACAGTTTGCGGCCGGCTTAGGCGCGGCCGGCTTAGGCTGGGTGCCTCTAGCTTGGCCCCCCAGAGCGAAAGATTGGGATGCACAGGTAAAACCTGAACACCGGTTCTTTTGGCTTCATTGATTAAACTATCAACCGGATAAAATCCCATCGGCTGAGAATTAATCAAGCCCACCAATAATTCAGCCGGGTAGTGGCACTTCATATAAGCCGATTTGTAAGCAAGGGAAGCATAAGAGGCCGCATGAGATTCTGGAAATCCGTAATGGGCATAACCCTGTATATAACTAAAAAGATCATCAGCAAATTTTTGCGGGATTCCCTTTGAAGTCAGTGCTTCGTAAAGTTTTTTCCCCATAGCATCAACACTCGCAGCAGATCTTTGCTTTCCTAAGGATCTACGCAATTGATCGGACTCTGCAGGAGTAAAGCCTGCTATCGCAATCGAGATTTCCATAATCTGTTCCTGAAAAATCGGAATCCCACTTGTTCGTCCTAAAATTCGTTCTAAATCAGCATTTCCGATTTTAAACTTGTTTCCGCGTCTGGTTTCGCGAAGTCCACGTAAAAAAGGCTGAACCATGCCGCCTTTACTGGGGCTGGGGCGGACAAGGGCGACTTGCACAACAAGGTCATAATAATTTTCTGGCAAAGTCTGCGGTAGCATATTCATCTGCGCGCGGGATTCGATCTGAAAAGTCCCATGAGTTTCAGCTTTTCTGATCATCGCGAAAGTTTTTTTGTCATCTGAGGGAATGTCCCGCCAGCTGATGCCGGCAAGATCGGTTGCTTCGTGGAGTGCGGTTAGAAAGCCAATCGATAAGACATCGATCTTCATAAGACCTAGGGTTTCTAAATCTTCTTTATCCCACTGAATAATCGTTCGACCTTCCATGCGCGCGGGTTCAATCGGAACCATTTCGACAAGCGGATCGTTTGATAAAACAAAGCCGCCAGAGTGAATGGAAATATGTCTGGGAAAACCTTTCAGCTGTTTCGAAAGTTCTTCAACAAAAACTTTTCGTCCGACTTTGTCACCAGCCAACTCATCAAACCTGAGTTCTAGTTCGCCAGCCGAAATAGTGCCGACCTCAATGCCGACAGCTTTACTTAATTCTAGAAAAGCACTTTTTCTTCTATAGGTTCTAATGGCTGCGACCATTGCAGCACGTTCGCGGCCGAAGCGATTGTAAATGTATTGAATGACTTCTTCCCGGCGGTTATGTTCGAAATCGATATCAATATCAGGCGGTTCTTTTCGTCCTTCGTTCATGAAGCGATCAAACAACAAATTCATATGAACTGGATCTACACTTGTGATTCCTAAAACATAACAAACAATGGAGTTCGCCGCTGACCCACGGCCCTGGCAAAGAATATTTTTTTCACGCGCGAATCTCACAATATCTTGCACAGTTAAAAAATAGTGCTCATCACCCCTGCGGGCAAAGAAATCCAATTCGCGTCTGATCTGCGAATCAACTTTGGGCGGAATAAGTCCACGGTAAGTTTCATGGGCTCCTTCAAAAACTAATTTTTCCAAATAACTTTTTGCTGTTTCGCCCGGCGGAATAAATTCGTGAGGATAAGTGTATTTCAGCTCGCTTAAAGTAAAAGTGCATTCGTCTGCAATTTTTGAAGTATTTGAAATTGCTTCAGGTAAGTCATAGAATAAAGACTGCATCTGCATCGAAGATTTCAAATAGCGTTCTTCATTTCCAAAAAGATGAAATCCCGCCGTATCCATTGTGACGCCTTCACGAATGCAAGTCATCGAATCCTGAAGTGGCCTGCGGTTCGGGTGATGGTAATGAACATCATTTGTTGCAATCAAGGGTAGGTTAAATCTTTTTGCAATATCTAAAGTGAGCTTCGTCCGGTCACGATCAAGCCCGTCAAGGTAACGGCACAGGGGCAAATAAAGATTTTCAAGGAACAACTCTTTTAACACTGCCAGATTTAATGCGGCCGGCTCAGGCTTTGCATCAAGGTTAGGAATACAGACTAAGTCTTTGCCTCCTTCAAATTTTTCAAACATGTACACAAGCTCTGGAAGTGTGATAAAACCTTCGCCCTTTTCTTTTCCAGCATGGACTTGAGTAATAATCCGGCACATGAGTCCATAAGCTTTTCTATTTTTTGCGAGTAAAGTTAAAGGCGGGTGATCTTGAACGGTAATTTCAGTTCCGCAAATCAGTTTAATTTCAGGAGCGTAATCCCGGATAGCTTCATAGGCGCGAGGCAAAGAATAGACTCCGTTGATATCTGTAATTCCAATTGCAGGCATTCCAATTTCTTTTGCTCTTAAAATATATTCTCGAGAGTCCGAAGCCCCTTTAAGAAAAGAAAAATTTGATTTGGCTTTAAGTTCAATAAACATAGAAAAATCACCCGAAGTACCCGTGCAAATAGAATTGCTGATTAGGAGTTTGAAAAACTGTGATGATCATTCCAGTTTCCAGTTCTGCTTGATAATAATTTCGGTCGTAAGTGTTTTTTTCGGAAGTTGGTGAATTAATCCAGCCGCCGGTTATTCGTTCGACTGATTCAGACCAGTTCATTATTTTATAAGCTTTTTTTCTGATATGAATAAACCCTGCCGTCACTTCAATTTTTTCAGGGCGAATCAGATGAGTCGGCCTTAAGGGAACGCGGCCTTCTAGTTTTCCCAAACTTGAAATTGTCGGCTTATCAGATCTTTTCCAAGATTTTTCAGGTCTTCGATCCTCTGTCATTTCGGCATGGAAAATATTGTCTTTTCCGTGCGCTTCAGTTAGCTGATTTAAAAGCGAATGAAGTTGTTCAGCAATTTCTTCGCGGTTATGAAGTAGATTTTTCTGACCCATCACGCCTGGAACAGTTCGAGTCACCCGGGTTTCGACGCCCTCAATCGGAGTCTTAATCGGTTTCTTTTCAAATTCTTTTGAAAGCCGTTCTTTAATAACGTTAAGTGCGCCTTTCGTTTGCCCTTGGGGAAATAAGAAATCAAAATTGAATTCCCGGAACGGCGAGGGGTTTAAAGAATTCGTTTCGCAATAAATTCTAATTCTTAAAGTCTGCGCCTTTAAGGCCCGCGCCCAGAGTCTTTGAAAAATCAGATCAAGTTGTTTTTTGAGTTCAAATAAAATGGGTTCAAGTTCGCCGTAAAATTCGAAATAAGGAAAGTTAGATTTTTCAAAAACTTCTTCTTCGGGCTTCCATGCAGGCCAGGGTAAAGTCATTTCGCCTTTTGTCCGCTGCATGCATAAAATGGCAATAGGGCCAAAGCGCGAAATCAGTTCTGCAACTGGAATTTTCTTAAATTGTCCGATGGTATTGATTCCTAAATCAGAAAAAGCCGAAATCATTTTCTGAATATATTTTTGCGCAATCAAATCTTTGTTAAAAGGATCAGCCAGTTCGATTAAAGCTAGAAGTGGTAGAGCATCTAGACTTCGTTTTTGATATTTCGCTAACACTAATGTATCTGGGATATCCTGACCTTGCGCCATTGATGCCGTCAGCTTCATTCTTTTCAAGACAACCTGCAGGCGGGCAAAAAAAGTTTCTTCTGAATAAATTTTTTTACACTTTCCGTATTCGATAAACAAAGCCTGGTTTCCGCGAAAACAGATTTGCGGACTGAATCTTAAGCAGACTTCAGCTAATTTGATCATCTGTATTTCTTTGGGAAACCAAAGACAGACAACTTTCATGAAAGATTCGTCCCATGTTTTTGTCTTAAAATATCGATCTGAAATTGAGAGTTAGGCGATTTTTTAATTTCGAGCTGCATGGAAATAGGCCACGCTTGGGAAGGGGCTTTGTCTCCCATAAGAAATAAAACAGAATTTGATTTTTCTGTAAAAAGTTGGAAGGCCTTTAAAATTCTAATTTCAGTAAATTTTTGTGGAGCGATCACGATTTGATAAAGTTGGCTTTGCAAAACACGCCTTAACGGCAAGATCAGATCTTCGCCCAAGGTACCAAAAGTAATTTTTGTTAGATCAAGCCCACGCTGATAGAGTGCCGTCGGTAAAATATGTTGTTCGCGTTCAGCCCAGAAAGTTCTGAACTCTGGGTGGAGTTTTAAAAATTGCGCCAGCCATTCGGTTCGGTAAGGACCTAAGAGTTCAATAATCGATCCCCGAGGAATTCCGCACGACAAAGCGGGTGCACTTAAATATTCCCTGCCAGCGGGCTCTTCAAGTCCACCGATAAGGAGTTTTAATTTATGGACTCGTTCAGATGTAGCCATAAACTAGAACTATGTGTAAATTATGTGTAAGTCAATTCTTGTGCAGAGCAAAACTAGACTCTATGCCTAGCCGGCCGCACCTCGCCGGCCGCCTATAAACACATTACCCTAGAACCTGCTCGTGACTAAGGGTTGAAAGATAGGCTTTCTCATCTTCAAGTGCAGTCAGGTGCTGATCTACACGCTTTTCCCAGCCTTTCGCCATATGACGCGACTTCGCAGTTTTGAAATCTGGAACAAAGCGATTTTTGATTAAAAAATTAAATCGATCTTCCGGCGTCAAACCCTCATCATCACCCAAATTTAAATACTCGAGGGCAGCCTCAGGTTCGAGCAAAACCAAAAGTCTATGATGGTACTGCAGCATTTGCTCACTCGCAGTATGAGTCAGCAACGTAAACGCATTTAATTTTCCGGAAGCAGGCACGCGAGGCTTAATCAAAAAACCTGGAACGAAAAATAATTTTCTTTGAGGCGGAGAAAACTCAACAACCTGACCTGCATTAGGTCCCCAGTACGTGGGTTCTAAAAAACTTGTCATGGGAACAATGCAGGGAAATTTTGAAAAACCTTGCTTCCAAAGCGGCACATCATAAATGCGAACAACCTGACCCTCGTCTTTCACTTGAGAAAGTCGCGAATTCGGAAAAGGTTGCACTGGGAAAATAAGTTCTCCGAGCCGAATTTCATTTTCTTTTTTCGCAATCACAGGCGCAGACAAAGAAAACTTAATTCTTTGATCCCATTCAGGTTTTGCAACACTCGTTTTAATCGCAGTTTTAAGTTCGTCTGCAATCTCCATCAGATTAGTTTTGATATGATACTCAGAGCACATCTACTTCGTTCCCTTATTGGATTCGTTTGGCAGAACTTTTTCGGGCAAAAAGTTATTTTTGATATTTTCTTTTAGGACTGAAAAGGCGACTTCACAGGTTTTTGTGATATCTGAAAAAATGGCAGAGGATAAATTTCGTCGTTCAAGTCGACCAGAATCACAAAGTTCTTCTAATGATTCGACATATTCTTTATAAAGCTTTTCGCCTTCTGGGCTTTTCCATAATTCCATTGTTTGGTTCAAAGTCTTTTTTCGTTTTGCTTGTTCATAACAATTCTTTGTTGCATCAACAGATCGATAAACACAAATCGGCTTTTTACCATCGCAAGTTTGTTGACCCGCCTGGGCCGGCCGCGCCTGAGCCGGCCGCGAACTTTTGCAATTTGTTTCTTCGTAACCAAAAAGTAGCGGGTTACATAATATTTGTTCCGTTTTAGGACACACAAAATTTTTCGAATCTAGAAAAGAAGATTCAAAGGGGAGGGTTTTAAAAGGCTGACACTTATTTTCTGAATTCTTTGGAATTACGAATCCTGCATAAAGGCATTGTCCCGAAAATTCTTCTTCCAAAAATTCAGCTTTCGCTAGCTTGAGATTTTGATATTTTGACTTCGAAGAGTTTTTTGTTTTTGCTCGATCTTTTCCGGTTTCTGCTTTTGTTTTTTTAGTAGAAGCCTTAGTTCTAGTTGAAGTGTCTTTTGAATTTGGTTTTGATTCTGGTTTTGCTTTTGAAGCTGATTTTGAGCTGGTCGGTTTTTCGGATTGAGTCGAAGGTGACTTCTCAACAGCGTATGGAGATCCGCCGGCACCTAATCGCCCTAGATTTGCATATTCTTGACTCATCCATGCCGAGCCGACCTTTTTATTTTTAGTGCCGTGTTGTTGGATTTCTGCAATGACAGCGCGAAATCCGCCGATTCCTTCTTTGTAATATTTTGATTTCGGAGTGATTTTTCCAGATTTGATTCGTGCCATGAGTTCTGCATAAAGTGCTTCGATCCTGTCTTGAACACCCGGTTTGTAGTACAGGGGTTCGCTTCGGTCTGATTGAATCTCTCGACAATTTAGAGTTAGGCTCATGGCTCCAAACAGGTCATCATTTGAAGAATTTTTAAAGTTTGTCTGAGCACACAAAGAAGCTGAATCATTCTTGCTGGCGGCTTGTGATGAGGGAATAACCTGCTCGAAGAACTGGTCTAGAAATAGTCTCCCACCGGGAGTTTGCACGACATCAACCAGATTCTGATTTTGACTGAGGTCCAGGGCTAGAGAGCGGATCATCTCAATATAAGATTTTTTCTGCTCGTCCGATAGATTTAAGAATTGATCATAGGGCAAAATAGTCTGCGCATGAGTTAGAGAGGGCCAGGATAATAAAATTAAAAGCATGAGTATGCTAAAACGAAAGAACCTGACGATAATCATAAGTTGTTATCGTCAGGTTTTAGTTCATTCTTGAAAAATGTTTAGCGGTTCGTACGAGCGGTAATCGTGTGGCTAATATAGCTATTTCCAGCTTCATCTCGACCTAAAACGCGAATCGAATAAACTGTGTTAGACGATAAGCCAACTATTCTAATTGAATGACCCGCATCTAAAGTGATTACTTCCGCAGAGTTTTGATTAAGCGAAGTTCCGACGCCGTAGTTGACTCGGCCGGTAGCAGTTTCACTTGTTGTCCAATTGACAGTGATCGAGTTAGTTGTACTAGTCGTCGAGAGACCAGAAACAGTTGGAGCAATTGTATCAACTCTCCAAGTTTTTGAAGCACCGACTGGATCGACAGTACCGAACTGATCGATAGCTTTAATCACGGCTGTATGTGTTCCGTTGCTGAGATTATTGTAAGTAATCGCAGAAACGCATGTTGTAAACGGAGCTCCATCAAGCGAACAGATAAATGATTGAGCCGGTTGATCCGCAGTAAATGAGATCGTCATCGAGTTAATATTCGTCAAACCGCCAGGAGGATTTCCACCCGTGATAATCGTACGAATTGGTGCCGCGATTTCGAAATTAAAACTTGTTCCTACCTGATCGATGTTTCCGAACGAATCCACCGCTCGAGCCAGGAATATGTGATTACCGATGGCTAATTCAGAATACGTTATAGTTGAACTACAAGGAGATATTGGTACTCCATCTAGGGAACACAAGAAAGACGTATTTAATTCCGAAGAACTTAAATTGATCGCAATCGAAGTTCCACTAATCACGTGAGTTTGCGAAGTGTTTGGTGCTGTTGCATCTTGGCTCCAAGAGTAACTTTCAGCTGCAACATTTCCAGCCGTATCTTTCGCACGAAGGATAAAAGTATGGTTACCGTCTGATAAGCCTGAATAAGCAATCAGATTTTGGCATGGCATAAATCCAGCTTCGTCGAGTGAGCACTCAAAACTAGCTGCTTCGTTCGCTGAAAAATTAAACTGGCGATAATCTTGAGTCGATTGAAGGCCGCCTTCACTCAGGATACTTAAAACTGGAGCTGATAAGTCGACATTGAAAGAGTGGCTGATAACATTTGAGTTATTACCAGCTAAATCAACGCCAGATACTTCTAACACGTATGAACCTTCAGCAAGCGCTGAAAGTTGAATTGCGTTATTAGAAATATTCACAGCAGATCCGTTTAATGAAGCGATCAGGTTAAGGCTTTCGTTTGCGTTAACATTTAGGCTTAAGTCGCGGCTATTAATGTTGCTTGCGCTTGATGGCAGAATTTCTCCGAAGCTAATCATTGGAGCTGACAAGTCAATCATCCAAGAAACCTTCACGCTTGCACTTCTTTGGCCTGCGCGATCGATCGCGTAAACGACTAACTCATTTAAGCCTTCGCTGAGTTCGCTCATGCGGAAAGGCGATGCACACTCTGCTGCTGCGCTTGAATTGAATTTGCAAACTAATACACCTGGTTCGCTTGAAGAAAATTCAGCCGAAACATTTGGTGAGTTAGTTAAGCCTGCTGCAGGAATGACGTTGCTTAAAGTAACTTCAGGCGCTGTGTAGTCAGTTGTCCAAGAGTAACTAATCGCAGCACCCTTGTTGCCCGCTAAGTCTGTTGCGCGGATTGAAAATAAATGTTGGCCTTCGGTCAATGAGCCTAAATTAACCGGAGAGCCGCAAGCAACATAAGCTCCCTGATCAAGTGAGCATTCGAAGTCTGAAGTTTCGCTTGCAGCGAAAGCAAAAGATTTTGAATTGCTGCTGCTATATTCTTCTGCTGGAAGAACTGATACGAAGCTTGCTACCGGAGCTGTCAGGTCAAGTGACCACTGGAATTCAGCAGCAGAGCCGCTTACGTTTCCTAAAGAATCGATAGCTGATACTGAAAACTTATGAAGGCCTTCAGATACGACATTATAAGACATGGGTGAATCGCAGCTAAAAAGAACTGCGCCATCAAGACTGCATCTGAACGAACTTCCTGCTTTCGAAGAAACAAACTCAAAGCTAATGCTTGGATTATTCGTCAAAGTTGGAAGAAGAGCTGCATTCGTAATCGTAACAACTGGACGAACATTATCAACTGTCCAAGAGTATGAAGCTTTTGCTCCGTCTACACCTTTAGGTGTTGTCGCAAAAACTTGGAAGTTGTGAGCTCCATTTGAAAGAGCCGCAAACGAAATCGGGGACTGACACTTTTCAAACGCAGACTGATCAAGTGAACACCAATATGTTCCGTCAGAATTAATGCTTGAAAAATTAATTGTCATATTTGTCGACGCCGTTCGGGCAGCTGTCGGATTCACAGAATCAATTTTAACTTCATACTTAGTTAAATCTTCAGGAACTGGAGTTGGGCCCGGTCCCGGTCCTGGAGGTGGCGGATTTGTACAAGGGTTGTAAGCAATCCCTTTAAAAGTAATTGAAGCAGAGACAACTTTATAGTGACGACCATAAAGTGAAATCTTCAGCAATCCATGATTCTTCTTTACGCGAACTAGGTAACGATTAAACGGCTCTGCACCATTTAAGATAAAGCCGTGCATTTTAAATTTCGCAAAACTGTAATCAGATTTTGCCAGGTAGCTGATAACTTCATTCAGTCTTTTCTTCCCCGGTGAAGCTACTTTCAATCCATTTAAGGCAATTGAAATACTTTCTTGTTCTTTATGTTTTCCTTGAAGCACAAGAGCCAGTTCTGCATCTTGCAAAATAAATCCAGCCGATTTCAGAAAAGCTAAATCATTTAAGTTTAAATAAATGTGATGACCCTGAACTTTAACTGCGTCCACTTTCTTCTCGAAAGGAATTGGGCAATATCCCGGAGGTATTTGTGCGGTCGCAGGAACCTGCGCCGGATTTCGTTTCCACTTCTTTAAATACTCAGCCCACTTTTTAAAATACGAATCATCGTACTTTTTCTTCGACTGGCTGTGCGAGCTACTTTGTTTTTTAGATTTAGAGTCATGAGCAGAATGAGCAGATGCCAAGTTCACCGGCAATGCCAATAGGGTCATAACGACAGCGGTAGTGATGCAATTCTTCGATGTGAAAACGCGCGCGGCTAGAGTAGCCATATAAATCCTCCTGACGTGCCAGAACGTACAGATTTTGGAGAAAGTTAATGATCTCAAGTAAAAGAATAGCACTACAAAAGGCCAGTTGCTGGTTGAATTCAATTTAATCTCCAACTGAGACAAGGCTAGGCCGAGTGGTGTCTCATTCTGATAGATGGTATTTTAAATGTGTTTTATAATGAAAAGATAAACGGGAGTTTCCAGATGAAACAGTTTTTTGTAGTCGCGAGTGCTTTTTTCGTAATTTTACTACCAGCCTTTGCCCAGTCGAAAAGCGGCAAGTCGGGTGCTAGCGGTTTCTATGTTGATCAAACTTTTATGCCTAAAATTGTAAGCAAAACTGATACAACTAGCTTTCCAGGTACGCCTGGTGCTGCAAAAGAAACTGGTTCTGGTTTTGATTCAAAAACCACATTGGGCTATGTTTTTGGTGGAGCTTGGTTCGTCGGGTTAACTTCTAATTCTTACACTTTGGATACCAAAAGAAGTAACAGAGTTGGTGGTGATGAGGGGCTTAAAGAATCAACTAAAAATTCACAGTTAGGCGCAACAGTTGGATATCTTACGGGCAACTGGAAATTTATGCTGACAAGTTATCTTTCTGGGCAAAAATCTGTTGATACAAAAAACTTTGATGCTACGTCAACGACGGGTGACGTAACGTTTAAATATAAAGAGGCAAGCGGTACTGAACTTTCAGTCGGTCATATTTTTCCAATCACGTCTTACTTCGGAATTGGTCCAAGCTTGATCTACAGAAGCCTAACGTTTGGCAAGCAATCGAAGGTTAACAGGCTGACTCCGGTCGAAAATTATCCCTACACTTCGCTTTTCAGTGATGCCACGGAAACCAATCTTGATATCTTGATTTCCCTGGTCTTTAGAT
>JANPPO010000114.1:0-6510 GCA_031428555.1 Bdellovibrionales bacterium
TCTGCGCCGAAGAGGTTTGTCCCGTAATGAATACGAATACCGCAAAAATGCTTCATTGGCCATTTTCGGATCCTGCCGCAATAGGCGAAACAGAAGATGCGATGCTCCGCTCCTTCCGTAGCGTAAGAGACCAGATTAAGAGTAGAATTGAAGAGTTTAGCCAATCTGTAATTTAAAAGCATACAAACTGACATAAATTGAGCGAATATTTGATAATTCTTGAACAATGCCACAGAAAACTTGATTAAATATTTCGAATCAAAGTTTTCAAAGCCCAACCAACTGCATCACTAATCTCTTTACTTGAATGGCTAAAATCAGTCTTGATGTCATACCAAAGCTTCACATTTATCATAGAGACAATAACTGCCAATTTGGTTTCTAACGACTTATTAAGCTTTAATTTCTTTTGCTTCACTAAGTGAGAAATTAGGATCTTATTAAGCTGCTTCCTGAAAATTGATCGTGCATGCATTCCATATGGTGAAAACATATAGGCCAACATCAGGTCATGATGCTCTTCAAAAAGAAGAAACGAGTTTTTTGCGAATCCAACAAAATCATCCTTATTAATTTGCTCTAATGAGGCCTTGATGAATTGTTGCATGTATTGATCAGTCGCCTTATGGAGTGCCTCTTTATCTCTAAAGAAACGAAAAACTGTTCTTTCGGATACTTTGGCCTTTTTTGCGAGCTCATCAATATGAACTTCAGCGCCCTTTCGGCTAGCAAGCATCTTGACGTAAGTTTCAATTATACTTTTTTGAGTTTCATCAGATTTAATACTGCGTGAAGAATTATTGTAGTTTCTTTTTTTTGTAGGTTTATTTTTTAACGCTCGACTTGGCTTTTTCACTAATTCAATTCTAGCTCTAATCGCATTAGAGCTAAAGCCCAGATTTAAGATTGTATCAAATTAAGAAGTAGTTCCGCCACAGCTAGATCCCGCACCTGCCGTACACCCATAACACTGTTGATTTAGCACGACATTTCGTTTTTGAAGGGCCGCTTCGTTATACTGATTCAGATGAACCGCACCCTCAACTTCGACTTTCATTTCGAGCATCTGATTAAAGTCGCAGTCGTATAAAAAACCATCCCAACCAACCGAGATCGTATTGCGACACATAACCCCAGCAGCGGCCGATGAGTTGAAGGCATTTACGAGTTTTTCCATGTAATCTTCGTAATTTCCGCTTTGAATCAAATAATCTAGGTACCTAGAAATGGGCATGTTTGTGATTGCAAACAAACTGTTAAATTCAATATTAAAAAGTCGCTTCAATTCTTGCTTAAAATCTTTTTCCAGCGCCGCCTGAGACCCAGGCAAAAATGCCCCCGCAGGATTGTAGACCAGATCTAACAATAGACCGGTACCTGTTTGTGCGTATCCTACCGCATTTAACATTTTTAACGCTTCGATCGACTGATTGAAAACTCCATCACCTCGCTGACGATCGGTCTTATCTTTGTCGTAATATGGAAGTGAAGAAACGACATGAATTTTATGGTCCTTAAAAAACTGAGGTAGATCTAAATATTTCTTATTGGCCAAAATAATAGTCAGATTGCACCTAACTATTACTTTTTTATTTAATTTTGAGAGCTCTTCAACAAACCAGCGAAAATTCGGGTTCATTTCCGGAGCTCCCCCGGTTAAATCAACGGTATGTGCAGTTGAAGTCTTCAGGATCTGAAGAATTTGCTCCATCGTTTCACGAGTCATAATTTCTTTTCGATCAGGACCGGCATCGACGTGGCAATGCTTGCACGTTTGATTACACATTTTTCCCACATTAACTTGGAAAATTTCTAAACTCGTTGGTTTGAGTGGGAAAAGTCCGGCTGCCTTCATCTTTTGCTGAAATGGAACTAAAGATTCTATTCTTGGGCTATAATGCTGAAGCTGCTCTATTTGATATTCAGCTTTCGAAAGGTCATTTTTTCTAAATTTTAAAGATCTATTTACTTCCATTATAATTCCCAGGTTTTGACTTTGTTACTCTTCATAAAGATTCTACATTTTTTAGGATGGACGCAAGAAAAAATTAATTGGTGGCAGCTGAAATGACATAATATAATGCTGACAAACTTATTCTAAGGGAAGATTTGAATCATGGGACCACTCCCACAAAGATCCATCATAACTTTTAGATTTGATCCCCAGTCTAGATTCTATTAATAACGCTAACAAAGCAGAGCGAACTCCTCCAGTGCAATAAGCAATAGGCGTACCTTTGATGTGGTTACCAATAAGCAGTTGTAATTCGAGTGCTGAAATATACTGTCCGTTAGATTGATAGAGATTTTCGAAGGGAATCAGTTTTGCCCCAGGTATCCGCCCACCACGCCTCTGACCGTGCAATCTTTCACCTTGAAACTCTTGCTCGGTTCTTGAATCAAAAAGCGGCCCCGCTTCAGATGTAAGATGCTGCTTCACAGCCTCTAAAGTCGCCCGCCTTGAGTTTTCGATGGATAAAATGAAATTCCCTTTTTCTTTAATTTTTGAGGGCTCGCCATATTCAACGTCGTACCCCATTTGCTTCCACGCTAGAAAGCCACCATTGAGTAAGGCAACTTTCTGAGCTCCCCAAAAAAGTAAATTCCATGCAATTCGACCTTCTTCTCCCCATCCGGAAGGCGAGCCAACGACTACGATTAACTTTTCATGGCTTAATCCTAAATTTTGAAGCCGTTCTTCAATTTGTCGATTCGTTTCAACTTTTCCCCACCTACTGGGATTTCCTATCACCGAATTTATAATACTCGGCTTTTCTTCAGTCCACTCGGTCCAGTTCATAGGCTGGCTAGAGGATATATGGCCTTCGTGAAATCCGCTTAATCTTGCATCAATTACGGAGACTTCATTTATCAGCACCAGCAAGGAAGCTGGATCTATAATTTCTATAGTTCCAAATTTTCTAGAATTCGACTGAACAGAATTATCCTGCTCTAACTTATTTTTTGAATAATAGCGTATACCAGCTGCAAACAACGCAAATAATATAACTATAAAGATAAAACCTATTTTTTTGCTCACATGATAATTCATATTTTAATAAAATCGGACAAATTATTAAAGTTAACTTTCTGTGTTTGCGCGATTCAATTGCTTAAGAAATTTTTCAAAACCTGGATATTTCATAACCTGATTTTGTCTTTCTTTAATTCGGTTTTTCATAATGAAATTCCTGTAAATACAAGCGCGGGCCTGGAGTGGTTCTTTAAAAAGATCTCTTTTGAAAGGCAAAGTTTCTAATCCTAGAACAGATTTTGCAATTAAACCTTCGCATTCTTTTAAGAAAAATTCTTGAGGTCTAATTGAACCTAAGAAATAAAAACACATCTTTGTTTTAAGAGCGATTGCCTGTTGGGCACCGTCGCCTCCGACTTTTCTAGCTATGGAATCAAACTCATCTAATGATCTTTGCATAGGGCTTGAAAATAGTCTGATAAAAGGGTCTAAGGTTTTATTCATGATGAGCTGTGCGTTACTTGCCGATTCTTGCATTTCTTGAAGACTACCAACTTGATAAAAGCGTCGTAGTTCTGCAATCGCATCATTCGCTGCAAGCAAAGGCAGTCTTGTGACATCATCGATCTTGTCTGAATCATAAACTAGTTGTTCCAAGTCTGTGCGGATGAGTCTTTCAAGACGATCATTCAAGAATGATGTCCCGATTTTCAAATCCCCTGCTACATAGATCTGATCTTTCGCTACATCCGGAGTTGTCTGCCGATTCGCGACTTTTAAAATCTGATTTAGAATTTCAGTCAGACTTGCAATGACTTGTTCTCTAAGACTAGCTTGCGGATCTACTTGCTGTCTTCTTCCCGTCGAACTTAAAAACTTAATCAACTGTTCAAGTGCACTTTGAGCTGTGATCGGATTAGCGATTCGGTAATTTCTTTTTAAGGCTTCGTCAAAGATTAGAGTTAAGTCTTGCCCCAGCGATAGTCTTTTTTCGATATCAAATTTTTCTTTCGCCTGTAAATAAAGACTAGCAAATCTTTCGTTACTGGTTCTTAAAGTTATTTCCTTATTGATTCCCACACTTCTTAAAATAGCCAGATCAAGAGAGCTAAAGCTAAGATTACTATACTGCTTCAGCAAAGCTTGGTATTCGCTAGAGTCCAGACCGATCAAATAGTAGGCCATGAAATCAAAAGCACGGATCGTACAAATTGGATTTGACAAATCAAGGCCACCACTACCACCCATGCTGCTCGCACAAACTCTGAGTGTGAAATTTCGAACCATGTCGCGAATAAGCGAAAACTTTTGTTCTGGGTCTATCGTTTGGTCATATTGAAGCTGAGTGTCCCTTGCATATCCTTCAAAAAGAACTTTTGAGTTATTCAACTTTACTTCTCTAAGCTCGAGATATGCTTTTTTCTCTGCGTCTTCAGCTGTGTTTGCTCCACCACCGGATTTAATTTTTTGTAACCACGCCATCAGAGTTGGCACTTCTTTTTCTAACAGTCCTAAACCCTTCCATACGGGATCTTCGTTTGGATCATGAAGCTTCGGCCCTACTTTTTTGATCGCGTTTAAAGTGTCTTGTGCTGAACAATAAACATCGTTCATTTTTTCCATAGCACATGTCAGAGCTGTTGAACCCAGAGCTAAATCAAACTGGGCAATTTTTTTCGCGACTGACAAACGCTCGAAGAAATCCACTAAAGTTGAAAGAATAGACATTCCTGAAGTTAATAAAACAGCTGTTTGGGAAGCCGGTGTCATCATTGCTGCGCTTGCACTTAACATTGTTCCCACACCCGCAACTTGTTGTAAGACGCCAGGTTGCCCAACCCAACAAGACTCATTGGCTAAAACTTGATTTACCGCCTGATTTGTTGAACTCAAAAGAAGTCTCAATGCTTGAGTCCTTCTTGCTTGCTGATCATTCAATGCACTATCATGCGCAGAACTTAGGGTTCCTGCCAATTCAATACGAATGGAATAAAGTTGCGAACGTAAAGAAGATATCTCTGCTGGATCAGTTGTTTGTGTGAGAAGAATCGTAATTTCTTGTTTTTGCTTTTCAAGTGCATTTACCTGCTGCTCAAGATCGTTGATATAGGAATCATTTGCGCGAGGGATCAGACTTTGCGCCTGCAATGTTGTTGAATCCAGAGAAGTCGCAACTCCGGCTAAACTTTTACAAGCTGGGTTATCGAGCGAAGCTCTGATTGTTGAAGATAAACCTTGGACGATAGAAATGGCATCAGCCGATGGCCCACGAGTAAGCGTGCAACCATTAGAAAATGTGTCGAGCAACTTTGTTATCTGCGAAGATTCTTCTGTTGAAAGCTCGGGATCTTTAAAACCAAAAGCCTGAGCCGTGATAGGTGCGGAAGATACAAGGAGGATCAACCCCATAACGAGGGTCAACGATCTCCCGAACACTGTGCACTTTGCGCCCAGGCTTAATGATGAATAGCTCGCCATAGTTTTCTCCCTTACAAGTTTCCTTGAAGGCAAAATTCTTTCGAACTATTCGATGACTATCAAACTGAAAGTGAAACAAAAGCTCCACAATCAGCTGTTTATAACTCGCTGCTATAGAAAAGGCATGACCTTCGAACCGCAAACGTCGATCAGAAGCGGCTTCCCGCCGCTCTAGAACAAAGCTTGCTGTTTAAAATTCCGCCGCTTCCCACAAATGCCAAGCAGCTGCTATCATTTATGACTCACTGTTTATAAAAAAGTGAGCTGCTTACTTTTACTTTTACTTTAGCCTAATAGCTTCAGGGCTAACTGATTTTGTTGATTTGCTTGTCCCAAGATCGACACGCCGGCTTGCATGAGGATATTGTTGCGAATCATTTCAGTTGTCTCTGATGCTACATCCGTATCACGAATTCGTGAATTTGCGGCTGACATGTTCTCGTCGTAGATCAATAAGTTATTACTTGTTGATTGCAAACGATTTTGCATGGCACCGAAATTCGCACGAATCGAGTTAATACTTGTCATAGCATTATCAAGTGTCGCTAGAGATTGTTGAGATCCCTCTTTTGTCGCCACTGATTCTGCTACCATTCCCAACGCTTCTAACGTCGAGTTTGCGGCACCTGCATTAAACGAAATACGATCTTTAAACGGATCATTGTTAACACCCACTTGAATATCAAGCACTCCACCAGTTCCGTTTAGTAAATCGTAACCGTTGAATTGAGTGGCTTCAGTAACCCGCTGAATCTCTGATTTTAATTGCTGGTATTCTGCATCTAAAAACTGTCTTTCCGTATCGCCAAGCGTATCAGAAGCACCTTGTACTCCTAATTCGCGAAGACGAATTAACATATTAGACACTTCATTCAAACTGCCTTCAGCAATTTGTACGAGTGAAATACCATCATTGGCATTACGATTTGCTTGTCTCAAACCGCGGATTTGACCTTTTAGGTTTTCCGAGATCGCAAGACCTGCAGCATCGTCAGCTGCCTGATTGATTCTGAAACCTGACGCTAATCTTGCCATAGATTTATTGGCATTGATTCCCG
>JANPPO010000115.1:0-3946 GCA_031428555.1 Bdellovibrionales bacterium
GTTATTCGGCATACCGGCTTGCTCAGGTGGTGGAGGCGCTTGATCTGCCATAGGAGCAGACGGAGTTCCCATATGAGCTTGTGCTTCCCAATATCTAAGCTCTACGCCTTCGCCGATATCTTGTTTTGATTCGACGTTATTGTAAGCCCAAACTTCTTTCCATGCTTCTGGATATCCTAAAAGATCTTGAGAAACCTTTCGAATATTGTCTCCTGGTTTAGAGGTGTAAGTTTTTGCAGGAATATTTTTTTCTTCGAAATAAGTTAATACCTGGGCTGTGTCGTCGGGACGAACAACTGAAGTGTAATAAACTTTATCGCCTGGTTTAACATCACGATTTGCATATGTTGGATTTATTTTTTTAAGATCTTTAGTTCTGTCGTCACCATATATTGTCTGGCTGATTGATTCTAAAGAGTCACCTGGTCGAGCAAAATAAATTCCATTAACCCACTTCGATCCCATTTTCCAAGGTTCGCTAGCCATTTTTTGTAATGTTCTAACTGGCTTTGGCTCATCAAGATTTGTTTCATCTTTTGAGGGAGTTGTTGGCTCTGAATTACTTGCTGTTGAAGTCGACATATCTTCTGCGCCCGTAGCTGGAGCTGGAGGTTCAGCACCTAAATCATTTGCTGCCGTCTCTTCAGTTGTCATCGGTGGCATTGGATCATTCATCGGCGCATTTGCATCTGGCACAGGCTCTGTTGAAGCTGTATCAGTTGGCGCATCTGTACTTTCACCAAAAGAATCAATTGTCAGCTGATCATCAGTTGCTGTTTCAGCTACAGCGGGTGCTCCTGGTTCTGCGCCCATGTCTGGCGCACCTTCAGTGGTAGCAGCGGCTTCGACACCTTGGTCAGAGTCCAAGGACTCATCAAGATTTTCTTCTCCAGAATCACCGGCCATGTCTTCAGCTGTTCCATCTTCTGCGATGACGTCTTCATTTTTAGAATCTTTTGACGTACAGCTTGGTAACGTACCCAGTAAACTGATTGTTGCTAGTGCGAGTATGAATTTCTTCATCATTGCGATCTTCCTTGATACTGTTAAAAATGAAACTTCTGTCTCATCCAAAGTTATTGGAGCATGGTTCCAGATCGGATGCAAAACAGTTCCCGCCAAGAGTCTAGCGCCATTCGAATTTATCTCCAGGCTTTATTTTTTGCTTCTGAAACCAGCCTTTCGTCATCTCTAAAGCGTACTGTGCAGGACCACTACTAACATAACTTGGAAAGTTCTTTTCTACTAAACTTGTTCCTTTCATATCGAGTACTTGAAACAAGACTTTGTTCTTATCAAAATAACCTATACTGAGGTCTATAAAAGTATTCTTCATCCAGAAGGATCTAATTTCAGGACTCTGAAATACGAAAAGCATTCCCTGGTTTTCAGGTAGCTTATCGCGATTCATAAGCCCTTGATTATGTTGTTCTGGCGTTTCTGCAATTTCAACATCTATAACTATATTATTTAAAGCGATTTTTTTCTTTTCAAACATCGAGGGGGCTTGGGCTTCCGCGGATTGTTTTTTCGCACAAGCGGGAAGGCTTATAGAAAGAACGCTAAATAAGACGACGAGCCATTTTATATGCCAATCCATAACGAATTCCTTTCGTAGAGACAAAAATTTTATTTTTGCGAAGTCGTTTTAATAACTCATCTAAAATGACTGTACCTGCAAAAATAACATCTGATCGATCGCCAAACCCGTACTTTTGTCTTTTTTCTAAAACTGACGAAGCTCTTAACTTCTGAACCCAGTCTGAAATCATTTCTTCTGTCAGACAGTAACCATCAATTTTTTTTGCATCAAATTCACCAAGTGCTGCAGCTGCCAATGAAGTCGGAGTTCCCGCAACAGCCCAAATCTTTTCTGGATTCAGAGTTTCGATTTGGGCCCACAGCTCTTCCGTTCGGGATCTTATGTACTGGCGCAAATTAACTTCATGCTCTTTTTGTACAGGCTGCAATTCAATCCATTTTTCAGTCAGCTTCACTGCCCCGTAGGGTAAACTTTGAGCAAGTTCGATATCACCGATGTTTCCGACAATATACTCTGTGGAACCTCCACCAATATCAATTAACAAAACTTTTTTGTCTTCTTGTGGGCTAATGGCACCCTGAAAGCTCATTAAAGCTTCTTCTTCTCCGGATATCGTGACAAGAGGAATATGATGCTTTTCACAAATCTGAATAAATTTTTGAGAATTTTTTGCTTCCCTTGCCGCCGCTGTCGCTACTGCTTGAATGTGATCTTCTTTAAAGGACTTCATAAGTTTCGAAAAACTACTTAAGCATTCGTCTGCTCTTTTAAGCGCTTCAGTGTGTATTTCTCCGGTTTTTCCAAGCTCTTGTCCCAGTCTCACAATTTTCATTTCATCATGCAGAATTTTAACTTCGCCTAATTTATCAATCTCTGCGACAAGGCAAAGAAATGAATTCGTACCTAGATCAAGAGCTGCAATCTTCATGCTTTTAATTTCTCTGTTAGGATTGTGTTTACGATATCGGGATTCGCTTGGCCTTTTGAGGCCTTCATAACCGCACCTACGAAAAACCCCATGAGCTTTACTTTTCCTGCTTGGTAATCTTTTACCTGGGTGGGGTTTGCCGCAAGAACTTCTTCAATAATTTTTTCAATTGCACTGGTGTCAGTGATTTGGACCATGCCTTTTTCTTTTACGATTTTTTCCGGATCATTGCCTGACTTCCACATTTCTGCGAAGACAGTCTTTGCGATTTTTCCGGAGATCGTTTGGCTATCGATCATTTGAATAAGTTTTCCCAAATCTTCAGGCTTAATCGGAGATTTTGTAATACTTAAATTGTTAGCGTTAAGTTCACGCATGACTTCAGTCATGACCCAGTTAGAGCTTGATTTATAATTCCCGCAAACTTTTGCTGTTTCCTCGTAGTAATCGGCGAATTCTCTTTCAGCGGTTAAAACAAATGCGTCGTATTCAGGAAGCCCGTGGGCCGAAATAAATCTCTTGGCCCTTTGAAGCGGCATTTCAGGCAATGTCGCTTTTAATTGCTGAATATAGTCGTCTTGAATAATGATCGGCAAAATATCTGGATCAGGAAAATATCTGTAGTCTTGAGCATCTTCTTTTGTCCGCATTGAAAACGTACGGTTTTTATCCGGATCATAAAGTCTGGTTTCCTGAATTATTTTTTCACCCGATTCAATTGCATCAATTTGTCTGTCAATTTCGTATTCAACAGCTTTTTCAATAAAACGAAACGAGTTGATGTTTTTTATTTCAACTTTTGTTCCAAGTTTTTCAACACCTTCTTTTTTAACACTGATGTTAACGTCACATCTCATCGAACCTTCTTCTAGGTTTCCATCACAGACACCCAGGTAGCGAACCATTTGCCTAATGGCTTTACCGTATTCAGCTGCCTCGACTGCAGATTTCATTTCGGGACCTGATACAATTTCAAGTAGGGGAATGCCTGCGCGGTTTAGATTAATTAAAGTGTAATCCCCAAAGTGAGTTGATTTTCCAGCGTCTTCTTCCATGTGCGCGCGAGTAATTGATACAGTTCGCTCTTTACCTTCGACCATAAAAGTAAGCTCGCCGTGTTCACAGATAGGCTTATCGTACTGAGAGATCTGATAGCCCTTTGGAAGATCTGGATAGAAATAGTTTTTTCGTGCGAAAACAGACTTTGCTCTTATTTTGCAATTAAGCGCTAAGCCTGTTTTAACGGAATATTCGATTGCTAACTTATTAATAACTGGCAATGTGCCTGGCATACCAACACTTAGCGGAGAAGTGTTTTCGTTATCGAGCGCATCAAAGTTTGTTGAATCAGATGAGAAGATTTTCGATTTTGTTTTTAGCTGAACATGGGTTTCAATCCCGATGACAGCATCATAACCTCTATATGACATGGGGCTGCTCTTTCTTAATACTTGATGCGTTTTCTAATGCCAGAC
>JANPPO010000116.1:0-7959 GCA_031428555.1 Bdellovibrionales bacterium
CTACTTTGTGGTGGCGACATCGTTAAGAAGGCGCAAAAAGGCGAAAGTAAGCACAAACTAACGCCAGAGTGCCGATCTGAATTAAACCGTATCATTACAAAAGACATGCAGAGCAACGTTCCCGAGATTTCTGATTTAGCAATTAAGATTACGAAGCGCTCGAAAACGAATATGGATAAGGTTCAAGCGATTCATAAATGGGTGACTCACAATATTCAGTATGATGTTGAGACCTACACGGACCTAGTTAAGAACAAAAAGATTTTTGAAAATCCACTTCAGTTGATTTCACCAGTTGTGACTTTGGAAACGAAGACGGCAGTGGCTGAAGGCTATTCGCTTTTAACAGCAGCTTTGTTACGAGCGGTAAATATTCCGGCTGTTACTATCATCGGGATTGCGTTAAGAGATGGGCAACCACAAGGTCCCCATGCATGGAATGAAGCCTATGTTGAAAATCGTTGGATTAACGTCGATACGACTTGGGATTCAGGTGGTACGACCGGAAACTTCGAGCAAGGTTTAGTTTTTGTTTCAAGACCGACTAAAAAACATTTTGATATGCCGGATTCTGTATTTAAAAAATCTCACCGAGCAGTACTCGACATTAAATAAGTTTCCTTAGCGCTAATTATAGCGAACTCAAGACGATTGACTCGTTTTCGCTGTGCCAATTTATTTCACAACGTCAGAATCATTACAGGCGAACTTAAAGTCCAAGATTGTTATACTCCTCTGGCAAATTAACCAATTCCTAGGAGTGCCCATGTTTTTAAAGATTATGATTTCTTTATTTTCTCTCACAATTTCATTTAGTGCTGCAGCTGAGAAAATGCCAAAGCGCCCGCCAAATGCAAGTCCTGCCCAGTGTTTAGATTTAGCTATTAAGACTGCTAAAACTTTAGATACATTAACTGAGCGTGGCGATGCCAAAGACGATGTTACTACAATATCAGAAGTGGAATTTATTGACGCTGACATAAGTTACTCGAAGTTTTTGACTTACAATTTTGGCAACGGTGAGTCTTATCTTGAAGTCATAATTGAAGCGGATCGCTATGCAAAAGGCGAATGTATGTTTCGGTCAGCTACCATCATGTTGCAAGAATAATTTTATTTTTGATAGATTCGGGGAACTCGTTCCCCGACGCTTGTTAATACTTCCCAGGTAATCGTCTGCGCTTTTACAGCAACATCAGATGCCATAATGTCTGCACCTGATTTTGATTTTCCGAAGAACACGACTTCATTTTCTTTTTCTTGCGGCAAATCTGTTACATCGACCATCAAATAATCCATACAGATATTTCCAACAAGCGGAGCTTTCACACCGTTCCATAAAATTTCAGTTTTGTTCGAGAGTAATCGATGCCAGCCATCCGCATAACCGATCGGTACGACAGCAATACTGGAATCGCGCGGAGCTTTCCAAGTGTGGCCGTAGGAAACACCCTCGCCTTTTTTAACGTTTCTTATAACGTTTGTTCGAGACTGCAAAGTCATAGCAGGTCTGAAATCCAATTTAAAATTGGCAACGGGATTATATCCATAGATTAAAAGCCCTGGGCGAAGTCCCCAGTTATGCTGACCTAACACTCCACCACTTTGAGCCATCTTGCAGACAATGCCCCCGCTGTTCAGGACATGAAAATGTTCTGCGTGGTTTTTAAAAACTTCTAAAACATTTAAAAAAGAACCAACTTGTTCAGCGGTTTCTCCGTTTGGGTTTAATCCATCATCACTTTGATAAAGATGAGTTAAAACTCCCTCTAGCTGAAGATGTGATTGCTCTTTGAATCTTTTTAAAACTTCGGTGACTTCGCCGACTTCAAAGCCTAAGCGATTCATGCCCGTATCAAATTTGATGTGAATTTTTGTGGGCTCTTTAATCTGAATCAAAATTTCAAATTGTTCCCAAGTGCTGACAACCGGAGTGAGTCTATTTTCGATCATCTTCCTTGCGCCACGAGCATCGAAGCCTCGAAAAACTAAGATGTCTGTGATGACACCTAGTTGACGAAGCAAGAGGCCCTCTTCGATCAGGCAAACGCCAATGTGCTGAACTCCAAGTGTTTCTAAAAACTGCGCGACTTTAACGTCCCCATGACCATAAGCATTCGCTTTAACCATTGGGCAGAAGAAAGTACCATTAGGAAAATTATTAACAATGAGTTGAACATTGTGTTCAATGTTTGGAAGACTGATTTCAGCCCAGGTTCGTCGGAACATCTCCACTGAGGCCTCCTCGAATCGCTTTTGGAATTCCTACTCGTCCGCCGCCTTTGGCCTGCATGTGACGAAGAGCTTCCTCTGTTAAGCGTCGAAGATCGGATGCTTGTTCTGTGTGGATATAGCTTTCAGCGATACCACCACTTAAAGAAATACGAAAACCCAAAATCTGTCGCCCTTGATCCTGAAGTTGAGTTTGGAGCTCAACTGCTTCATTCAATACTTCATTTGTAGTTTTAGTAATCATCACATAGATCCGTCCATCGATTTGCTGAACATCTCTTAAGCCCCATCTTCGAACGCAAAGATCCAACAAAAGCTCGTGAGCTTTTTTAAGAATTTCTTTACCCCAAAAATCTTGAACTTCTTTTTCGTCATCGAGTGCAAGTGATAACAAAGTAAATGGCTTTTGTTTCATCCAGTTTTCACGAAACTTCTTTTGCAAGATAGTCGTGAAATCTGTTGTCTCTTCTTCAGCATGTAGAACTTGCGTCTGCCTAGAAATGATAAGCTCTTCCTGCAAACGTCTTTGAGTCATCTGAATCTCTTCTTTTTGCGCTTGTCTATCAACCGCCCAAAGCAGTCTTTCCAGCATATACGGCTGATCATTTTGAATAAAATCAACCAAACCGCGATTCTGGTAACTTGAAATAATTGAATACTGACTAATCGGCGCTACCACAATCCACGTAAGGCGAGGATTTACCGAAGCTAATTTCTGAACCCACTCACTTAGTTTTGATTTCAAAGCAAAGGTTTCCAAAACAACGATCGGGTTTTTTGCAGTTTTGAGTTCATCAAAAAAGACTTCCGGATTTTTAAATACCGCGGCCAAATACCCGGCTTGTTCGAAGTAAAGTTTTGTTCCATCACGATCGGACGCGGGTCCTACGAGTGCGAAAACTGTGTGAAAGTGTCGACGATCAAACATCGATGTCTCTCCTGACAGTTTCCTTCATTTGGAACTCATCCTCTTCACTTTGAGCCTCAAGCGCAGCATCAACAGCCGCATCTACCATTACATCAGGATTTAGATCTATAAACTCTGCAATGGCTTCAACTGAAGTCTCAGTTGATTCGGCTGCTACGATTGGTGTCTCTTCTTCAATAAAATCCATATCAGTTAACTCGAGTAATTTTTCAATCTCTTCATCAACGGTCGATTGCTGAGCACTGAGTTCATTTTCCTGGCCTGAGTTGCCTTCAGCAAAATGAAGCATTCGAGACATTTCAGAAGGTCGTGGCAAATTATCAGGCACCGTAATTAAGTTATCTTCAAAGATTCGGACTTTGCCAGCTTCTTGCTTGTTCACTAATTTAAGTGCTTCATCTTTATCGAAACGAATTTCAAATCTTGTGTACTTACCCACTTCAGAAGTAACGGTCACAATCGCATGGTGCTGCTTAAATATTCCAAAAGCTTCAGTCAGGCCTAAACCTAAATGTTTGCTCTGTGTCTTCGTCGTAAAGAATGCATCACCAATCAAATTCAAGTGATGAGATTCAATCCCCACACCGTTATCTTCAAAAACTAATAAAAGTGTTTCACCTTCGTCTTTAACTTCGATCGAGATTTTCTTATCGAGTTTTCGAGACATCGCTTCCAAAGAATTCTGGATTAAATGCGAAATCGCTTTTTCTAAAGCTTCTGAATTCATCGGGAAGAAACTTGTATCACCAATTTCTTTTTCTATCTTAACTTCGTGATGTTCGAGTTCAGACTGCCAACGTTTCACAACGCGTAAAATCGGTGTTTCAAGCTTCATTGGGAAAAGATCAATTTTTCTTTCGCCTGCAACAGCAAGTAATTTATCAAGAATTGATTTGCTGGCGCGCACTTCGCGAATCACTGTCTCGAGTGCTGCGTTTTCTTCGCTTGTACGTTTATCTGGATTTCCAAAGCCTAAGCTTAACATCCATTGCGCTTGCCCCATGATATTAATCAAAGCGGGCTCTAGCTGGCGTCCGAGAGAAGAAGAAACTCTATGAGATAAATCTTTTAACAAATGTTCCTGAGAAACAATCGGAGCTTCCTGTTGAACGATTGTCTCGGCTTTAACTCTCGCTTCAAGTTCTTTAGCCATTTGGTTTCTGAAAATTTCCATGCGTCTTTCGTTTTCAGATCTCTCTTTTTTCATGAGCTGATTGATTAACACGCTGGTAATCAGAGCTAAGCCTAAAGTAATCAAAGCAAGTTGAAAATAAAGTGACTTCGATGAGGCCGTTTTATTCATGCCTAAATAAGCCATTAAATTTGTGCCTGTTAAATCTTTATCACGCTCTGTGCTTGCGGCGACGACTGGTTTTTTCTGACCAACGTAACGAACGTCAGGATGAAATAAAATTCTTCCAGCTTGATTTGCGATAATCCAAGAATTTTCTGAGGGAATAATTGAAAGCGATCGGCCCCAGTCTTCACCTTGAGCAATGAACGCCTGAGCCCCATAGCTACGAGTCACGTAACCAAGAATAAATGGAGTTCCGTTCCACTGAAATGATTCCCAGTGAACTCCCTCAAAGCGGCCGGTTGGCTTCATCTGTTTAACTTTTTGGATCAACTGTTTACGGTGCGCTTCGGGCATGACTTTATCAAACACGCCGTACATTTGCGCATCATTACTTTTCAGGAAAACTACGCCCTTCCAGGGTTGCATGGCTTTCCAATCATCAAGTGTGTACCTGGAAATGACAGGCTCATCATCTTGCTGACTTCGTAATTGAAGAGTTCGCTCTTGAAAAAACCAGTCGAGCATTTGACCTTCAGATTTGAACTGCATATCGGCCATCTGCGCTTGGTTTTTTTTGTTTTGCGATAGAACGTTTTGAGCGACAAAGCCGCCCCAAACAAGCCAGGCAAAAAAGAGGAATATCAAGGGTTTGAAACTCATGTTTAAATTGTGGAAAATTCCTCCTCAAGAATCAAGACAAAGGACTTTGCCAGCGCGGTTAAAAGTATGTACAAGAACTTCCCCATGGCAGTACACCGCACAGAAATTCTAATTATTGGCTCCGGTCTAGCTGGTCTAGCAGCGGCTTTGAAGCTTTCTGATCGCTTCGAAGTTACCGTACTTGCTAAGGAAAAAGCCGTCAGCACAAACACCTCTTGGGCGCAAGGGGGGATTGCTGCTGTGATGTCTAAATCGGATAGCTTCGAACAACACATCAACGATACCTTGGTCGCTGGCGCCGGCCTGTGTCATGAAGATGTGGTTCAGGACATTGTGCGTCAAGCACCTGAACGTATTCAGGATCTCTTAAAATGGGGTGCTCAGCTAAACGTTGAGGACCTCACTCGCGAGGGCGGCCACAGTGAGCGTCGCATACTTCATTTCGAAGATCACACAGGCGCACATCTTCAAGAAGTTTTGCTTCATGCAGTTCAAAAAAATCCGAAAATTCAAGTGATCGAAGATTCCTTAGCGATTGATTTGATTGTTAACAAACAGCTGAATCCTTGCCTGGGCCGGCCGCTGGATATGTCTCCAACAAAATGTGTGGGTGCTTATTCACTGAATAGAAAAACTGGCCAAGTTGAAACTTATCAAGCTCAAGAAGTTATTTTAGCAACTGGTGGCGCAGGAAAAGTTTATCGCTACACCTCGAATTGGAGTGGCGCAACTGGCGACGGAATCGCAATGGCTTACCGAGCAGGTGTACGTGTCGCGAATTTAGAATTCATGCAGTTCCACCCGACTTGCCTTTATCATTCTGAAGCTCGAAATTTTTTAATTAGCGAAGCCTTGCGCGGTGAAGGTGGAGAATTAATTAACACTCATGGTGAAGCTTTTATGAAAAAGTATCATCACCTGGGATCACTTGCTCCGCGTGATATTGTTGCTCGATCAATCGATGCTGAAATGAAAAAGACCGGTGCAAACTGCGTATTTTTAGATATGTCGAAGTTATCAAAAGAGTTTATCGAAAGTCATTTTCCGGTGATCCATAAAAAGTGTTTAAGTTTTGGAATTGATATGACTCAACAATCTATTCCAGTAGTCCCCGCTGCCCATTATCTTTGCGGTGGAGTTGTGACTGATGTCGCTGGTAAAACGGATTTGCCAGGGCTCTGGGCACTAGGCGAAACAGCTTGCACAGGACTTCATGGCGCGAACCGTTTGGCCTCAAATTCTTTGCTGGAATGTTTGGCGATGGCTCATAATTGTGCTGAAAAATTAAAAACAAATGGTCTTAACATTATGTCTGCGGGTGCGGCACCCGAGTGGATTTATCCGACTCAAAAAGATGATGACGAGATGATCGTGATTCATCACATGTGGGACGAAATTCGAACTTTAATGTGGAACTATGTTGGGATTGTTCGGTCAACTAAAAGACTTAAGCGCGCCAGTAGCCGACTGAAGAACATTCTTCAGGAAGTTAAAGAGTACTACTCTCAGTTTCAAATTCATTCCGATATTATTGAACTTCGTAACATTGCGATTGTTGCCGATTTGACCGTCGAATGTGCGTTAAAACGCCACGAATCTCGTGGTATTCACTACAATCTAGATTATCCGTTTGCGGAAACGGGAAATGCCGCCGCTGGTTCGGGTTCATCTGGGCCGGGCGCACCTCAGCCGGCCGCCGCTGGGCTAGATACTGGGCCGGCCGCAACACCACAAGATACGATCTTGCTCCGGGGACTTTTCTCGTCCTAGAATAGTCATATGGAAAAGTCGCAGTCTCAAATATCGGATGCAAGTTCGCCTAAAAATTCAAACTACACCCGCGTTGAAGGTTCTTTTAATTCTTTTGATTCTACCAAGATTTTTTATCAAGGTTGGAAGCCTGCTAGTGAAAAAACTCGTGCGACTGTTATCATTACTCATGGACAAGGTGAACATTCAGAATCTTATCATCGCCTGATTAATGCATTTGGGAATAAAGGTCTTGAATTTTGGGGCTGGGATATGCGCGGGCATGGTCGCTCTGAGGGTATTCGCGGCTACGCAAAGTCTTTTCAGGATTATATTCAAGATTACGGTTTGTTTTTAGATTTGATCCTAAAAAAAGTTGATCGCAAAAATCCAGTTATTTTATTGGCTCATTCGATGGGTGGACTTGTTCAAATTGCAGGGCTTTTACGTCGGAATCAAAACGAATTTAAAGCTCAGGTTATTAGCGCTCCACTTTTGGGTGTTGCAGTTGCTGTTCCTGCTTTCAAAAAACATGGTGCTGAAATTTTAGAACGCTTTTTACCGAAAGTAACTTTAGGTAATGAAGTTGATAACAGTATGCTGACTCGGGATCCTGAAATTATGCGCGAGTTCGATAAAGATACTTTACGCCACAACAAAATTTCCTCAGGGGTCTATTTAGGATTTTTAAAAGAAATCGAAACTGTGATGACTAAAGCGATGGACCTTACGATACCCACACTTTTCCAATGTCCTGAAAAAGATCCACTTTGCTCGACCGACGAAACTCGAAGATTTAGTGGGTTGATGAATCCGGCCAAAACAAAACTTTTAATTTATGGCGATGGCGCAAGACACGAAATGTATAACGATACACATCGTGCAGAAGTTTACCGAGATCTCGAACACTTTTTTGATAAACAGTTGGCGGCTAGCTTAGGCGCCAACTGTGCAGGCAAGGAACAGTCATGAAATATGTTTTAAAATTGATGCTTCTTGTTTCGTTTCTCATAGCAGGATGTAAGGGACAGCCGACAGTCGCTGACGGTGTTCAAACAATTCCGCAGTCAGAATATGAAAGACAAGTTGATAA
>JANPPO010000117.1:0-3708 GCA_031428555.1 Bdellovibrionales bacterium
TTGGTCTTGTGTCCTGACGGCCAGGTCTCGGCTCAACTAGTTGATCAGCTGGAATCTCAAGGTTTTACCAATGTGTTCTTCGCGAAAAGCGGCTATCACAAATTGAAGGCAGACGCGACGCATTGACTCCGGCATCTCCCCTTTTCCTGTGCTAGTTTTTGAAAACTATGAGCACTACTTTATCTGACCGCTATAATCCGCAAGAAGTTGAAACCCGTACCTACAAATGGTGGGAAGACATGGGCTATTTCAAAGCCAATGATCTTTCAGTCAAACCGCCTTTTTCAATTATTTTACCGCCGCCTAACGTGACCGGCTTTCTTCACTTAGGTCACGCGCTTGATCACACAATTCAAGATGCGTTGATTCGCTGGAAACGTATGAGCGGCTTTAATGCCATGTGGTTACCAGGAACTGATCACGCAGGAATTGCGACTCAATCAGTTGTTGAAAAAGAATTAAAAAAACAAGGTGGTATCACTCGCCATTCTTTGGGCCGCGATGCCTTCGTGGAAAAAGTTTGGGAATGGAAACATCAGTACGGCGACAGAATCTACAATCAAATGCGTAAGCTTGGAGACTCATGCGATTGGGATCGCGCCACTTTTACTTTAGATGAAGGTGTTTCGAAATCCGTTAGAAAAGTTTTCGTTCAGCTTTACAAAAAAGGTTGGATCTACAAGGGCCAACGTTTAGTTAACTGGTCAACTCCGCTCGAATCGGCAATTTCGGATCTGGAAGTTGAGTTTCAACAAGTTAAAGGAACTTTGTTCCACATTAATTATCCATTAGAAAATAGTTCTGAAGTTTTAGTAGTAGCAACAACTCGTCCAGAAACAATGTTGGGGGATACTGCAGTTTGCGTTAACCCTGAGGACGAACGATATAAGCATCTCATTGGCAAAAATGTTGTTTTACCACTTTTAAATAAGCCCATTAAAATTATCGCAGATAATTATGTTGATCCAAAATTTGGCTCTGGCGTTGTGAAGATGACTCCGGCCCATGACTTTAACGATTATAAAATCGGCAAAACTCACAAATTGGAATTCATTAATATTTTAGAAAAAAACGGAATCCTGAATGAAAATGCAGGTCCGTATAAAGGACTCAAGGTTCAAGAAGCACGAAAGCGTGTTGTTGAAGATTTAAAAAATCTAAACCTCATCGTAAAGGAAGAGCCTTACGTTCATTCTGTAGGTCACTGTTCAAGAACGGGCGCCGTTGTCGAGCCATTCTTAAGTGAACAGTGGTTTATGAAAATGGATAAACTCGCAATTCCTGCGAAACGTGTCGTGGAATCCGGTACCTTAAGATTCGAACCAGAATCTTGGACAAAAGTTTATCTCCACTGGATGAATATTATCGAAGACTGGTGTATTTCCCGCCAGCTCTGGTGGGGACATCAAATTCCTGCCTACGCTTGTCAGAGCTGCAACCATGTAAATGTAAGTGAAGTTGTACCAACTATTTGTGAGAAATGTGCTTCTTCTGATTTGAAGCAAGATGAAGACGTATTAGACACATGGTTCAGTTCTGCTTTATGGCCATTTTCTACAATGGGTTGGCCTGATAATAATGAAACGCTCAAAACTTTTTATCCAACTTCATACTTGATCACCGGCCACGATATTATTTTCTTCTGGGTTGCCCGAATGATCATGATGGGCCTGGAATTCAAAGGCGATATCCCTTTTAGAACCGTATATATCCACGGCCTCGTTAGAGATTCCCAAGGCCGCAAGATGAGCAAGTCCTTAGGTAACTCAGTTGATCCCGTGGAACTCATAGATAAACACGGCGCTGATGCTTTAAGAATTTCCTTCCTCGCCCATCTTCATAGCGGAAAAGATTTTAAGTTTTCAGAGCAACGCTTAGAAGGCTACCGCAATTTCATGAATAAAATATGGAATGCTGCCCGCTTCGTACTTTCAAACTTACAAGATTTCAAAGCTCCAGCAGATGGCATCAAAGCATTACCAAAGAAACATCTTCTATCGACTTACGATCAGTGGATCATTTACACACTAGGCGAAGTCGAGAAAAAAGTAGAAGCAGCACTCGAAAACGATCGCTTCAGCGAAGCTTCGTTAGCACTTTACCATTTCGTCTGGAATCAGTTCTGTGATTGGCACATTGAATTCACAAAACCAATCTTACAGGGACCGAAAACCGAAGAGCGCGAAACAACGCAATTGGTATTAGCCCAAGTTCTTAATCGAATCGTAAGACTACTTCACCCGTTCACACCTTTCATCACGGAAGAAATCTACCAGAAACTTCCAATCAAAGGTTTGGCTTGTATCGTTGACGAATATCCAACGGTAGCAAAGGACAAAGAATTCTTAGCTTTCGGTTCTGAAGAAGCGGCGACTGAAGTTGAAGTGGTAAAAGAAGTCATCGCAAGCATCAGAAATATTCGCGGTGAAAACAGAATTTCCCCGGCACAGGCAATTGCGGTCAGACTTGATATCGTTGATGATCGCGCCCAAAAAATCTTAGGCGCGAACAAGCAATCGATTACGACTTTAGGAAAACTAAGCCAGCTAGATATCGGTAAAGACGGCCCGCTTGCGAAATCGGCAGTTGCTTTGATTCACGTAAAAGACGTCAGCGTAAAAGTGGTGATCCCACTTGAAGGCCTGGTTGATTTTGGTGAAGAGATTAAGCGTATTGAAAAATCGATTGAAAAGCTCAACAAAGACATCAGCATGCTCACGAACAAGTTATCGAATGAAAAATTTGTGCAGAATGCGGATGAGGATGTGGTAGCTGCGGACCGTGAGATCTTGGCGAATTCGAAAACGCAGTTGGTGCAGTTGCAGGACGCGTTGGTTAGGTTTCAGTAGCCCTCGCTTGGGCTGTTGACTTTGTGATTGCGAAGCTCTGTGCTTGAGAGAAGTGTTTTCGTAACGAAGCCCGCTACTCGCGCGCGCGTCGATGGAGCACAAGCTATCGAACCAAGCTCAGCACTCCTTGCGACCAGACGATTTCCGAAGGAAATCGTCTGGGGAATAACGATTGGGAATTTTTCTTTTGAAACTTGGATTTTCGTTGAGGCGTTAGCGTGTAACAGACCTCGCTCTTGGCGCTAGCAGTAAAAAGCTGTAACGTCGCACGACCTCAAAATCAACGAACACGCAACACACGGGCTACTGCAAACACTGGCATTCAGCCGTCGGTTCGTTCATGCGGCCGCACTTAAAACTTTTTGCGCCCTTATTTATTTCTAACTCAGTAATTTGTCCGTCTTTTTGGCGTGCCACGATCTCTTCACCATTTTGAAAATAGATTCGTTCGAACTTTTCTCTGACGACAACTTTATTTCCGGCTTCAAGTGAGGCGATCAAAGAATCCGATGGCTCGACCGCTTGCTCTTCTGGCACTGGAATCGGCGAGGTCTGCCCGTCTTTTCCGACGGCCATGAATCTTAATTTTCGCTGCACTTGAGTGTCGCTATCGAAATCCATTTCGACTCGAAGTCTTCTCTTTTCGCCTTCGGGTGTTTCCATTTCGACTTGCATCCAGTCTTCGGTATTGATGACGGATTCTCCCCATTCACCGCGTACGGAGTCGACGACTGTTTGTAGGTTTGGTTCGAGCTCGTCGCCGGGAACATTATTTTGAGTTTCTAAACACGTGCCGAGATCTCGTAGTTTTTCTGCAAATATTTTCATGACTTCGGCATTCGTTGCAGGCGGAGGACTT
>JANPPO010000118.1:0-2901 GCA_031428555.1 Bdellovibrionales bacterium
TTAATAAAATTTAAATTACCAGTCTCTAGTTCCGTTATCGCGCTCTTGTTCAACGCCTTGATTTTTTAAATCAGCATCGTTTTCTAGAACTGATTCATCAGCATCGCCAGCGCCGCAACCTGGGGTGCCCGTAGACTCACACTTGATCATGGCAGACATTTTGTCTTGCTTGATTGAAGCCGCGATGTAAAGCACAGCAAGGCGTTCATTATCAAAATTTCTTTCCATTTTATTGGCACTTAATTGCTTCTGAACTTCGATTGCTAAACAAGGCTTGAGATCGCGAGTTTCGATGATGCTACTTGAAGCTAAAAAGTGACGAACCTCTAGTTCAACTTGTAACATGTTACAGTTGTTAGATTGAGCGTTGCTTGTCAGCGCCGCTAACGTGATTAAAATCCCAGCTACTAATTTCATAAATCCTCCAAATTCGACAATTTCGACAACAGAATCCAAGGTAGGAACCTTCAAGTTTCTTGCCTGTACGATTGCGAATAGGATGCTTTAGAGGCTTTTAGAGCGCTTATAAACGCTTTAAAGTGACTATTTTTGCGGTCTTCGCTTCCGCTTCTCCGTGAATATATCCGAAATTTGCAATTTTCAGTCGGGGACTGGATGTTTTCGAGATGAAATCATCCACGATGCCTATCGAAGTGAAATTTCTCATTTCGGATATATTGGAAAAAACGAGGGCCTTATTATAGGTGGGATGGACGAAGGACTCATGAAAGGTTTAGAATTTTAAATGCCAGATTATTTTCCATTCAAAACAAATTCGATTCGCTTAGATACTCCTTCGCTGAAACTTTCTTTAAAATTACTTCTTAACTTCTGGGCCTGCCGAAGTTTTTTCGTCGTAATCGGGATAAATGAAATCAACGTTGAACGGATATTTGTATGACTTGTAAGTGCTGAGCTGGGGTTTGCCAGCATTTCGGTAAGCATCATCCCACAAATGCGCTAGCATCCAAGCTGCGCGCGCCATGTGAGTTGTGATCAAAGGCTCAAACTTTTTGTAAACTTCCGAAGCATCTTTTCGAGTCGCGGGAGTTTTGAGCTTCATCCCTTTTTCAAGTTTCACTTCGGATTTTTTGATAATGGGATCGAGCTTTTTAATTTTTTCGATATCGTTGTAAGCGGCGATTGTATAATTTCTCATACGTTCGACATACGTTCCTTGAGTCCAATCAGGATGTTTCAACGTTCGAGCCTTCTTCATAACCCGAGTCAGTAATTCGCCATCGATGTATGCAACCAACGCATCTTCGTAGTAACCATGAATTCCACCATGGTCTGAATCCCAACCATCATAATCCGAAGTCGTATGATAAGGCTGAGCCGCATCCGCAACAAAGTGACCCATGATTCCTGCAGTGGTCATAAAGGTGTAAGTCGCTTTGTTAAAAGGAAGTTCGTTGTTTTGTTCATCAGATTTGTTTGCAGGAACTTTTGCATCCGCGAAATCTTTTTTAAGATTATTTAAATTTCTCATCAGTTGATCAACGCGCCAGTAAACTGAACCGAGCTGCCTTGGGACAGAATAAATTTTTTCTTCTTTATCAAGCTGGCTGGGTTTTCCAGTGAAATCTTTTTTTAATTTTTCTAGATCAAGAGGAACATTTTTAACTGTGTAACCTAAAATTTCAGGATCAATGAAGTGAGTGGGATCTCCTAATGTTCTGACATCACCAGATTCACTTCTCCATTGAATATCGGGAAGGTTGCAGAGATGTCCCATCATGTGAGTGCGTGTTTGCAAAAATTTTTTGAGTTCTTTTTCTTGAACAAGAAATGAAGCGGCCTCGCAAATTGTGTCGTGCCCACGCCCAC
The DNA here is from genome assembly GCA_031428555.1 of Bdellovibrionales bacterium. Taxonomy (GTDB): domain Bacteria; phylum Bdellovibrionota; class Bdellovibrionia; order Bdellovibrionales; family Bdellovibrionaceae. The sequence continues at coordinate 1,831 of JANPPO010000118.1, forward strand.
CCCAAGCATAACTTTTCTGATTTGAGAGGAGAATCAGAGGGAGAATGGAAAAAATTTTAAGAAAATGTGTTTTTTCAGAGAGGAAATTGTGAATTTTTCGAGACAAAAAAATCATTAACTAGTCCTTTGTTAGGGTGCGAGATTCTGAATAATCATAAGCATTATCAGTCATTTAAGCCGCTGTTAAGAAATCTTGTATGTTAATCATCCATTTAGCAGTAAGAATTTTTTCGAATCATGTCTATTCTTTCAACAAGAAGATTAATCCATGCCAAGAACCAATTTAGGGAGACAACGACAATGGAGAAAATGACAGTATTAAATGGTGGTTTGAGCAATAGCCTTAACAGCATGAATAACTTAGGTATCAATCCTGGTTATACACCGACTCCGCAATATCCGACACAGAAGCAGGATATGCCTTATGAAATCATTCACGTCAAAGAAGGCGATGTTTTATTTGCAGAAGGTGAACAGCCTCGCGGACTTTATTATGTACAAAGCGGTTGCATTAAAGTTGTAGTAAATCGTAAGCAATCTCGTGGACGAACAACTTCACCAGAATATGTGACTAAATTAGTCGGCTCTGGCGAATACTTCGGATACAAGGCTCTTATCAAAGGATCACCATCACCTGCTATGGCGAAAGCAATTAAGCCAACAGTAGTATGGCTTTACCCTAAAGATTTAGTTGGAGTAGCTTTGGGTCAATCAAACCCACTTCTCAAATTAGTTTTAGAACAAGCTGTAACTGATATCGAAAACTACGAAACAATCAGCCAGTTACATTATCTTGCAAGCGTTCAAGAACGTATTGCTTACCAATTAGTATTAATGGCTGAAAAGTTCGGCGTTGAAACTCCCCAAGGTGTTTCACTTAATTTGAAATTAACTCGTAATGAGTTCGCTCAACTTGCAAGCACTATCAACGAATCATTATCTCGTCATTTGACTGAGTTTAAAAATGAAGGATTGATCGAGTTGAATGGTAAGGAAATCCTTATCAAGAACAAAGACGGCTTAATGAAAAAATCTGGAAACTTCCGATAGTCTTAAAGGCTGATAAGAAAA
>JANPPO010000119.1:0-10535 GCA_031428555.1 Bdellovibrionales bacterium
TTGCGCGATGTCGGAATCAGAATGTGCGTAATCGACATCCGCCACCGCGTGTAAGGCTATCCCGATTTTTTAAGTTTCGCCTCAAGTTTTGATACCCTTTTCTCAAGTAGGGTAATTTGTTTTTGAGTTTCTTTGAGTAAGCTTGCATCAAAATAGCCAACTGAGTTTTCAGAGGTTTTAATTCTACTTCTGCCCTTAAGCTTTTTAGCATAGGGGCTTTTAACTGCATTTTTGAAATCGTATTCTTTTTTCATCGTCGCCTCTTGTATTCACGAGCTTCATTTTTGGTAGCAATGCGTGCAGATAAAATTCTAATTTCACTTTCAAGATATTCAGTATGCACAACAATCAGCAATTTTTCACTTAAGCTTAAACCAATTAATAACCATCTGTCTTCACTTTCGCTGTGTTTATGATCATGCATCAAAAGTGAATTCTCATCTTCAAAAGCAGTGACAGCTTCCTCGAATGAAACTCCATGCTTGATCTGATTTTGTACGGCTTTGTCCGGATCCCAGATGAAGTTTTGCTCTATCTTCATTTTAACATGTCCTCTGTAAAACCAGCTCTAAGAGCAACTTCCAGGCCTATCGCACAGCAATCCGCAACTTATGGTGAGTATCGCATTGCGATACTCAATGACACTGTTCCGAGAGGGGGAGACAACTCTTACATGCAAGATATGCGATCGAAAATTGCGACTCAAATTGCCACTTTATTTGGCATTGGAAATCTTCCGAAAGCGCCTGGGACTTGGGCGACACTGGCATCATTGCCTGTCGTGTTTCTACTTTTACATTTAAATCCAGTGGCCTATATGGTTGTAACTTTTTTGTTATTAATCATAGGAATAATCGCATGTGATATTTTGAATCGGCATCGAAATTCTCATGATGATGGCGACTTGGTGATCGATGAACTAGTCGGAATTTTGATTACAATGACGTGGCTTCCCATAACATGGCAGAGCTTCGTTTTGGGCTTCATTCTGTTCAGATTGCTGGACATTCTGAAACCTTTTCCCATAAACTTATTAGATAAACGGATTAAGGGTGGACTAGGCGTTATGCTTGATGATGTTGCCGCCGGAATGATAGCCAGCGTGATTTTGCAGTTAGTGTATAGCAAGACAAATTGGTTAGGTTCGCAGTTGGTGATACTTGAATAGCATAGGTAGTTCTTCTCAAGAAAGTTCCGGAGTGGACTCGATTGAAGGACTTGTTCAAACTGTAATCCAAACTCTACTTAAGAGTAGGCAGACGTTGAGTTTTGCCGAGAGTTGTACTGGAGGTATGCTTTCGGCTCGGATGGCAGAGGTATCTGGAGTATCTGCGATCTACATGGGCTCAGTGGTCAGTTACTCGAATGAAGCCAAAGTAGAGATTCTTGGGGTTGGCTTAAGCAGCTTGCAATCGCAGGGTGCAGTTAGCCAAATCGTCGCACAAGAGATGGCTCAAGGAGTGCGCCATCGTTTTCACACGGATTGGGGAGTTTCGATTACCGGAATAGCAGGTCCGACGGGTGGCTCAGTAGAGAAACCAGTTGGCACTGTATGGATTGCCGTAAGCGGTCTTTCTCTTGCAAATGGTATTGGCGGCAGGCCCGGTGTGGGTCCTGACAGAACCGAAAGCAAGCAAAAGGAACCAGGCAATTCCGAACGCTCCAAACTTTCGGAATCTTTTTTAGAAGCACGCAAGTACTTCTTCAAGGGAAATCGAAAGCAGATTCAAGATCAGTCGGTACAGGCTGCGCTTGAATTGCTCATGGAAGGACTCAGTAAATTTGGCGCCCCTTAAGGTGTCGATTTAACAAAGTTCTTCCGACGGAAACGACGAGAAAAAACGATAAACCAATAACAATGAGGTTATAAAATGGCTACTCCGAATACGGACAAAGCAGAAAAAGCACAAAACGAAAAACTTAAAGCTCTTGAACTTGCGGTAAGCACTATCGAAAAACAATTCGGTAAGGGCTCTATCATGAAGCTCGGAGCAAATGACAGACTTCAAAAAGATGTAGAGTCGATTAGTACTGGCTCTCTATCTTTGGATATCGCTCTTGGCATCGGTGGATTGCCTAAAGGTCGTATCGTTGAAATTTACGGACCAGAATCTTCTGGTAAGACAACGTTAGCGTTGTCAGTAATTGCTCAAGCTCAGAAAAAGGGCGGAGTCGTTGCGTACGTAGATGCGGAACACGCTTTAGATATCGCTTATGCTAGAAGACTTGGTGTTAACTCTGAAGATCTTTTACTTTCTCAACCAGACACGGGTGAACAAGCTTTAGAAATTACCGAGACATTGGTAAGATCAGGCGCGATCGACGTATTGGTTATCGACTCAGTAGCGGCACTCGTGCCACGCGCAGAGATCGAAGGCGAGATGGGTGATTCTCACATGGGCTTACAAGCTCGTTTGATGTCGCAAGCTCTTCGTAAGTTAACTGCAGCAATTAACAGATCAAACACTCTTGTCATCTTCATCAACCAAATTCGTATGAAAATCGGTGTGATGTTCGGTAACCCAGAGACGACAACTGGTGGTAACGCGTTGAAATTCTACGCTTCAGTTCGTTTAGATGTTCGCCGGGTTGGCGCATTGAAGAACGGTGAAGAAGTAGTTGGAAACAGAACTGCCGTTAAAGTTGTGAAAAATAAAATGGCGCCTCCATTCACAAAAACTGAATTCGACTTGATGTACAATCAAGGGATCAGCGAAGAAGGTGATATTTTAGATCTAGCAGTGACTGCGAACCTCATTGAAAAAGCTGGCGCATGGTTCAGCTACAATGGCGAGCGTATGGGTCAAGGTCGTGATCAAGCTAAGGAATTCTTAAAAGAAAATCCTCAGTACAAAGCGACTCTTCGTGAAAAACTTTTAGCAGCAAACGGAATTGGTCAACTTTTGATGACTCAACCAACGCCTGCTGAATTGGAAGACGCGAAGGAAGTTAAAGCAGTTGATGCTGAAGCTTCTGCAGAAGAGACTCCAAAAAAGAAAAGCCGTAAGCACTAAGAAGAAGTGACGCGCGGGCGGCTTGCCGGCCCGTGGCTCTACTTTGCTTGGCGGGCGGCCAGCCTCGACGGAGCGTTATAAAACACTAAAAAACCCAAGGAGTGATCCTTGGGTTTTTTGTTTTCCGAATTCCATCTTTTGGGATCGAGCACAAAAAAGTTAGTCTTATTGCCAAACCACAAAGTGAATGAAAAGCTTTTACTCTATGAAGTGGTTTTTAAACTTAAGTCTTTGTTTAACGACTTCAATCGTATTTGCTGAAAGTAAACCCGATTGGTCTGAGGGTGCGCGAATCTCCGATGGAGGACGCAGTAATCCATATGAAATTACAGAGGCAGAAGTGCCAAAAGTCGTTCGTGCAGGCATGATTCACGCTTTGGTTTATCCAGTCAGTATAACTGGACTTTTGCTTCCAGAGCGCCCCTTTATGGAAATGTTTGATAATAAATCTGGCAATCCATTTCGAAAACTTTTGAATTCACTGTTCCAAGGTTTCGCCAAGGTAAAAAGTTATAACGATTTATTTCGATGGGTAGGTTTGCATTCTTATCCCGAAGGAAAAACTGAACTCAATATCCCTTTTCCTGAAAATAAAAGACCAGATTACTTAATGGGATATTCTCGATTAGATAAAAGCGGAGTGAAAGCTTTTACTTTAAGCTGTGCCGGTTGTCATTCTGCGAATCTTTTCGGTGATAAGATAATGGGAATGACGAATCGTTTTCCTCGGGCTAATCACTTATTTATTCGCGGACAAAAAATGGGAAAGATGTACGATCCTCACTGGTTTAGAATTTTATCAGGCGCCACAAAAGCTGAAACTGAGATAGCAAATCGTTCGATAGCACATCTCAGTTCTATTGGCTCGAAAATGCCGGTTCAGCTAGGGCTTGATACATCACTTGCACAAGTTGCTTTATCTTTAAATAAGCGTGAACTTACTCCGTGGGCTGAGCGGAGTGAATACTTCGAAAAAAATCCAAGGCCTGATATTTTAGACACGACACCGGCAGATTCAAAGCCTGCTGTGTGGTGGAATTTAAAGTATAAAAATCGCTGGCTATCAGATGGCTCGGTTGTTTCTGGAAATCCAATTTTTACGAATATCTTATGGAATGAAATTGGACGAGGAACCAGCTTGCGAGAGCTGGATCAGTGGTTTAGTGAAAACGAAGATGTCATAAAAGAATTAACAACTTCCGTATTTTCAACGGAAGCTCCTAGAATTGAAAATTACTTTTCTGAAAACCAAATTAATCCAGAACGTGCGCTTAAGGGCGAGGCTGTTTTTAATCAGATGTGTTCGAAGTGTCATGGGACTTACCTAAAGGCGTGGAGTTTGCCTGAGGCTTCAGAATTAACTTGGCGCGACCAAATAAAAACGATTCAAGTTAGGTATCCTGAAAAAACTAAAGTAATCGATGTGGGGACAGATCCCAATCGCTATCTTGGGATGAGAAGTTTAGAAAAATTAAATACTTTGGAAATATCTCGTAAAATCGGGATCAAGATTGTCGCACAAAAAGGCTATGTACCGCCGCCGCTTGTGGGTATTTGGGCCAGGTGGCCATACTTTCATAATAATTCTGTTCCAAGTTTGTGCGAAGTTTTAACTCCTAGCTCGAAACGCGCAAAGATTTACTTCGCGGGTGATGCGTTAAGCAAAAACACAGATTTCGATTTTGAGTGTAATGGTTATCCAGTCGCTAAGCGAGTGCCGCCAAGCTGGAAACAAGAACAGTTTAAGTATGATACTTCACGGGAAGCGATGTCTAACCGAGGACATGATGAAAGAATCTTCGTAAAAGAGGGTCAAGAAATTTTGACTGTTGATGATAAGAAAAACTTAATTCAGTACTTACAGACTTTGTAAAATTTCACAAAATTCAGAAGACGTGCGCAATTTGCGTCTGAAGCATGTAAGGCTTTCAGAAGCCTTTTCCTGTACTGTGCTTAAGGCTTCTGCCGTCCGTTTTCGGCCTTGGAACACTCCTTGTAATGAAGTCAAGTCACGGGAGGTCCCAGTGATTTTACTTATAACAGACTCGTTTTTGAAATTGCAGAAGGTAAATCAGGATGATTATTTTTTGCCTCAAATCGATGTCTTAAATTCTGAAAAGATTCACGACTTTGAAATTATATGGAGTGAAGATAAGCCAGTTGCTGAAGCAGCTGAAGATATCAAAGAAAAAATCTTGAGATCTCCAACGCCTGTTACGATCATCGCGCACGGTAAAGGTGGCTTGGATGCTATCGAATGTTTAATTCAAAATCCTGAACTTCAGGAAAAAGTTGAGTTACTGACAACGATGCAAACTCCACTATGGGGAACTCCGGTTGCAGATTTTCTAACGGGTCATCCCATCGTGAGTTTATTCACGATGGCTGCATGTAAATTCATGGGTTGCAGTATGAAAGCCATTGAAGAAATGTCTGAACTGAATCGCCAAGTTTACATGATCATCAATAAAGAAAAATTAAGAAATTTAATCAGTAAGGTAAATGTCGTAACCGTTGGAACAACTTTCGACATGCCATTATCATCAGAAAATTTCGCAGAAAAAGTTTTGAAGCGACTTCAGAAGTTAGTAACAAGTTATGCCGGTGCCAATGATGGCCTGGTTCCTTTGTTATCAACAAGAATTTCAAATGAGCCCCATGTTCAGTTAGAAAACATGACTCATTTTAGTTCCGTGACGCCTTCGATTTCGATTGGATCAGAGATCGAAGATGTGACTCGAAATATTTTGCGTTCAATTAAGCCTGCAAAGCCTTCTGGACGTCCTTCGCTATCGCCTTCGGCTCGGTCTGCGGCGCGTACCGGTGCAAAACCTGGCCGTCCTTTCCAACTAGAAATTTCGTAAAATTCCATTTGATAGCCTCGATTCCCAACAAACCGGGAGCCGAGGCTTTAAGCCATTCATAAACAGGCGCAGTATTCGCGCCATTCACTTCCACTTTCGCGAGGACGGGGAACGTGACTTCGTAATTCAAAGAACAGAACTGCTGGATTTCGTCGTTCGAGCCTTGCTCCTGCGCACCGAATTGGTTGCAGGGGAAGCCTAGGATGGTGAGGCCTTGCGCCTTGTGCTCGCGGTATAGCGCTTCGAGACCGGTGTACTGATTAGTGAAGCCACACTTGCTCGCAACGTTCACAACGAGAGTCACTTTGTCCTTGAACTTGTTTAGGGGAAGATCTTCATTTTTCGCGTTCTTCACTGTGAAATCGTGGAAGGATTTTGGCGTGGACATGTGGGCTCCTTGGGTTCGGGCTATGGAGCTTGGTTTAGGCTGGAAATTTGGTTGGGGCAATGGGTGGGGCGTTAGGGTGCGGGGTTATTTTTTGTATTTAGCTTTGTTGCGGGGTTTTTGCGTGATGCCATCATTCTTGTTCGCGTAATATGTGAGCGTTCCACCATCAACATACGAATTGTCTTTGAGGCGACAAAATGAATTTTCATTATTGTCCTTATCAATTCCAATATAAACATTGCCATTTAGAGTCTTTTTGCAGAGAAGCGAAGCAGGATTTTGTTCGCCCTCTTTTTCCAAATCATACTTTTTTAAACTTAAAGTTTTCAAAAAATCCAAGCTTGGGCAAAATTTGCCTTTTTCAGCTAGGTCGCACGATTGTGAAATTGTAAGTCGCATGTTTGGATAGTTATAAAATTTAACTTGTTCTTCCAGTATTTTGAATGAAGAGACGTTCTCTGTTTTAGCATCTGCAAAACCAAAAGAAATCAGGAAGATGATTAGAATTGAGCTCATTTATTTGTCCTTTAGATGAAATACTTCAGCGGTATTTCTAAGTAGAGCGTTTTCATCTACCCAAACTTGTCCTCTTTCACAAATTTTTGGTTTTTCTCCACCTGGTGTAGATGGAATAGCTTCAGCTTCATGTTCAGCGTAGCCATTGCATGAGCTGCCGTAAGAGTCCCTAACGAGGTACTGGCAAATAGTTTGCGTTTTATCGCCGTCTTTATACTTCAGTAATCTTCGTCCCATAATTACTGAGGCGTGGACTTCGCCTTTGCATGTGTCCTTGTTTAACGCGCCTCGTAGGCTAACTCCTTCAGCATCTTTATCTTTCAGAACAGTTCGGCAGTAACTAATCCCTACGGGTTGTGCATTTTTTTTATCGAGACGTCCATTAATCAGTGACCGAAATGTATTCATCGATTTGAAGTGATCGCCAATTTCATTTGATTTGAGTTTCACAGCAGTTGGGAGAAAAGCGAGTGGCTTCTTATGGCCTTTGCATAAATCATCCATAATTTTGCTTGTGAAATTTACCCAGTGCTTTTCATCCATATAATTTTTAATTTGCTCAATACTAAAGGTTTTGTTTGTACCAGATCCAAGGACGCATTTCATTATTGAGTCTGCAGAGGCATCTTTTGAAGAAGGATTTGTTTTTGCATTCTGAAAATTCTTTACAAGCTCGTAGATAAAATCAGCTGACTTTTTAGAATTGAATTCATCCCTTACTACACTATAAGAACAAGAGTCTAAGTTCCTTGCGTAATCGATCATGTCGAAAACAGGGTTTCCGTTGATCTGATCTTTACCTGCCTTTGCCGCATATTGTACCCCGAGTGGAATAGGGGATGTAAAATCTGTAACAGGTTGATCATTCGCCGCCCGCCAACAATCCACAAGTTGTGTAGTCGTATAAGCTGAACATAAGCCTGTACCATCTTGGTCCTGAACTGGAATTTTTGAACACATTTCAGGTACACGATCTAGGCGTTTTTCCGAACAGTCTTTATCGCTTGTAAATTCGAAATCAGTCGCTCCAAATAGAATAACCGGCGTAAATAATAAGAAGACGAAAAAGTTCAATTTTTTAGTTAGATCCATACTTATGACTATCTGATATTCCTGCACTGACTGTTAAGGTTGGTTTCCGAAAACTAACCTATCGTCCAGACGTGTTTTTCTCAAATTGATACAGGTTTGATCCAATTTACAGCCTATTGAACAAAGCGCTGTAAAACATCGTCAATAACTCATAGAATAAAGTGTGAGGGGAACATATGATTGTATTGAGAGTAATGGCTCTTTTGTCTCTAGTATTTTGTCTCGAAGGTTATGCGAAAGGCCGCACTAAAGATGACCGGTCTCGAGCCCCAGCCAGTACCGGAAAATCTGGTGACGAATCTTACCAATCAAGTGATGGTTCTTGGCGAAGTATTGAGCAAATGCCAATTAATGAAGGTAACTCCAATAATGGCAGCAGCATGCAAGCAGACGATGGATCGAAAGAAAGATATGTTGGAAACTGTTTAGCTAGTAGCACGAATTCAACTTTAGAAGGCTGTGTAGCTAAAGAAAAATTTGTTAGAAGATGTCTAAGCTCTACCGTTGAGGGTACCGAAGAAGACTGCGCAAATTCTTACGACAAACAAAATCCACAAAGTGGAACTGCCGCAGCTGCAACTAGTGGCTCAGAGGCTAATTGTTTGGGTCCAGCTAACCGTTGGGAGCCTACGACGCAAGCGTGTGTAAGTGCTACGACCGGCGAACCCGCTGCCGACGGCAATGGGAACAATTCAGGCAATACACAATCAGAACAAGAATCCCAAGCAAGCATCTGCCAATCTGCTCACCAATCAGCAATGAGTTCATGCGATTCCGAGTCGCAAAGTTGGATGAATAATATCAATATGGTCGCAGATATTGGTGGACCGGCTCTAGGCCAAGCTAAACCAACTGCATCAACTTGTAGTGGTATTGCAGCTGCTTCAGTCGGTGCGAAAAGTTCTTTAGCTGCGTTTGCGGTTATGTGTAATAGCGCCTCTAGAACTTGTTTGTCTTCTTGCGCTACTCCTACCGATACTCAAAGTGTTGAATTTCTAAAACAGTGTCGAGCCAAGGCAACCAAAGCAGCTGAAGCTCAGCAGAAAATTCAGTCAGCGGTTCAATCACTTCAAACATCAGTTGCTACTTGTCAGGCGGCGTTCGGGGATATTAACGGCCAAGCTCAAGCTCACTGTGAGGTGAATCCAGCGGCTTGTGCGATCAATATGCCTGGTGGAATTGCTGGTAATGCTATTTCGCCAGATCAAGTAGGCGGTGGTACGAATCCGAACCTTAATGGCGGTGGTGTTGGCGGCGCTGGTGGATCGGGAACTGGATTTAATTTAAGTGATATCGGTGATGATGGAGAAGAAGGTATTGGCCAGATTGCTCCTTCAAAGCCCGGTGAAGATATTGGTGGAGCTAAGGGCGGCGGCGGTGTAGCTGGCGGTAGTTCTGGTCAGGGCGGCGATGCAGGCGGCGGTTCTGGTGGTGGAAAAAAAGAAGGATTACTTTCTAATATTCTTTCGGGATTCTTCGGCGGGGGCGGTGGCTCTGGCGGTGGAGGATTCAAGAGTTGGTTTGGTGGCGGAAATAAAGGCGATGCTTATTCTAGCGGTCAACCGAGAGCTGGAAAAGGGACTCCGGATCTTCGTCAATTTCTTCCAGGCGGAGCGAACGATCCGAATCGTCATCGTGGTATTGCCGGGCAATTCATCGGTCGCGATGGAATGACGGGCCCTCACTCTGACATCTGGAAAAACATCAACAATCGTTATCAGAATAAACGCGCAAGCCTACTTCCATAAGAAGTAGCGCTTTCCCGCGATAATCCTACATCATCCCGTGAATGACTTGCACAACGCGGTCGCGGTGTTCTTGTGCAATAATCAAAGTGATGCTCATTCCGCTTACTAAGAGTTCGTGAAATTGTAATTGCTCTTTATCCAAATTCTTCAACAACTGATCGTAGAGCTGCGGTGATGTCGAGCCTGAGCTTGTCATCGTCACAGTCGAATATCTTTTTAACTTTGTCTTTACTGGCATGTTGCCGATTTCTTTTTCGATTGAGCGCATTGTTTCCAAAGGACCAGTTACAAGTAAGTGAGTTCCTTCGTGAGTGGGTGTGGTCTTTAAAATTTGTGGGAAGGCGATTTGTTTTTCGTTGAAGAGCCACTGCAATGTTTCCATCGCTTTGTTGGGTTTCACGCCTTCCATGATGAGTTCTAAAACTGTTTCATGAGAATTGACCGAGAGTGGTTTTGAAGACTCAAACATATTCACACCTTTCAAAGGCTGTTGAACTAACGTACCTGCAGATAGCGAATCACTTGCGGGACCGATATAAAGTTCAACTTCGCGATTTCGTGCTAACTCGACGGATCTGTAATGCAAAACTTTTGCTCCCCAGAACGTCATCTCGAGAAGCTGATCATAATTTAAATGATGAACTGGTTTTGCGTTGGGAACTAATTTTGGATCGGCAGAAAAAACGCCGGCGACATCTTTAAGAATTTCACAACGCTCGGCTTTGAAGTAGGCGGCCATCGCAACTGCGGTGGTATCGGTGCCGCCTCGGCCAAGAGTGGTAATTTCTTTTGTCACAGGTGAGACGCCCTGAAAGCCTGCGATGACGGCGACTTTTTTATCTCGTAAGGCGTGCTCGACCCGCTGAGGTTTTAAATCTTGAATAAATGCATTCACGTGGGAATCATCGGTTAA
>JANPPO010000120.1:0-4167 GCA_031428555.1 Bdellovibrionales bacterium
CTTCAATTTCTGGCAAGTTTCTTTGCGCCAAGGCTTGGCATAAATTTAAATGCAAAAAGTGGTTACGGTCCTTTTCCAGTTCTGCGAAGTCCTAATATTGCTAACATCTCTTATTTTCTTGATCGGCGCTATAACCCTGCAACCACGGGCAAGAGTTCTCATGTCTTTTCCAGTATTGAAAACTTTAATTATTTAAAAGATTTGTTTCTAAAGCAAAAAATTACTTATGCCATGGCCGACGTTATGGATCTTGAATTTTACAAGAAGATTATTTCTTGGGGTTCAGCTAAAAAATCCAATTCCTACGCTCTGTCAGTCTCTAATATTTTCGACTGCGGATACTACAATAATCTAACCCTCGAAAATCTTGCGAAACTAAAGAGTGAATTATTGAACCTCTTTAATGGTTGCGATTTACACTGGTATCAAACATTGAATTTAAAAGAACCACGCAATTATTTTCGCGAAAAGTTGCTTTAACAGACGTTCCCATTTTGGCTTGGACCGTCGTCAGACCTATACGAAAAAGCCAAAATTTCACATTCTGTCGTGCTTGGTACTGACACGCTCAGCATTCTACTTCTGTAACCGCGTGGTGGGTCAAAGAATACAGTTTGCCTCCTTCATTTTTGATATAAATGATTTGGTTTCCATGAAGGGGAACTGAAGGTTCGGGACTTCCCTTAGGACAAAACAGTTTCAGACTTACATGATATGCAGGTTGCGAAGCTATAACTTCGCAAGGCAGATGCATTTCGATACGATCCGCGAAGACTCGACCATTATTTTTCAAATCTAATTGGTCAACTCCCTTCATTTTCACTCCGGCACAAATGATATCCATTCCAAAATCTGATCTCTTATATATTATCTTCGCTGAAACGTCTAAACTCGTACTGAAAATCAATGCGGCAAGTGCAGTGTGAGTCACATTTTTCATGCTGAATCCTTTTATTAATTAATCTTGCAGTCATAATTTTTTAGTCTGGTGCTTGCTATTGAAGACAGACCACTATTAACAGCTGGAATCAGACCAAGTGAACGGTAAAACTTCGCAGCTGGCCGAGGCGTCAGCAATGGGAACAAACAAACTGACATCTGCACCATAGTAGCTATCGCCTTCAGTGATAACGATCTCTGAGCTGCGGCTTTCGATGGTCATCCAGGGGCGGGCAATCTGCCCCCCGAAAGTTCCCATGCTTAAGCGATTGTGGAGGACGGGTCGTCTCTTTCCGTCTGAATTTTTATCTGAAAATTGAAAGCCGCCACGGCCATTCTTACAGAAGGCACCAATATCCAATCTGTCGCTTGGTTTTACTTCGCATGGAAGTTCCAAGGGGCCAGACGATTGGAGACCCATTACGGCATACAAATTTGAATTTTTTAAAACAAGTTTTTCAGCAATCAAAGTTCTTTTTCCGCAAACAACTTCAAATGTCGCTTTAGCAGCTTCGGCGGAAGTGTAAAGCAAAACGCTTGAGGTGATAAGCAAGGAGCCGATTTTCAATTGCGAGGCAAATGTTTTCACGAGTTATCCCATTTTTAAAAGTAGATGAAAGCCAATGAAGGTTATCAGAATATTTTGAGAATTTCTTATTGTTGCAGATTCATTCGTAGGCCGCTGAATCTTTTTCCTAGTGTGTTTAAAAGTTCGACAATGTTTCGCCTCGAGGAGAATCACAAAGCTCTTCAAGCCTGGAATTGTTTGGCTCAATAAATTAAGAGGTATCGTTTTAGATTTATGTTATGGTAGCCAGGTTTATAAAAGTGAGATTGATTTTAATTTCTATAAGGAGCATTCGTATGAAAAAAACTTTAACATTGTTGGTAATTTGTTTAAGCCTTAATGCAACGGCCGCATTATTGGAAAGTGATGATTTAAATGGTCGCCTCATGATCATGGATCAATTGACTGGCTCCGTTCAGGGAGTTATTCAATTAAGAAAGGCAATTTTGAAAGATCGAGTTTTGGGTGATATTATCGTTCAAGTAAACCAACTCGTAATCAACGGAAAAAAATTGTCCGGCACTTGTTCTGGAAATTTCGATCTGGAAGACCAAACTCTCACGGTACTTTGTAATAACCTGTCAAACGTTCTTACTTTAAAGATAAATAGCTCAAAAGAAGATATCGCTTCGTATCTCAAGGGAAGCTTCGCGGCTGGAGAACTTTCGTATGGCCCCCGTCCTATGCAAAGTTACAAAGAGAAATTCGTTGTTGATATTAAAAATCTGGATTTGAAATAATTCTTTTTAAAAACGAAGGTGATCTTATGAAATTAAGTTTATTTTTTGTTTCGCTATTAATTGGATCTTACTCGCACGCACTTTTTTCTGTTGCAAGTTGCAAAATTAATCTGGACCGACAATTGTTTGAAGTTAATGCATTTTCAAATAGCGTGGGTGAGCAAAATTCTAGAGCTTCAATGAAATTAGAAATAAATGGCAAACTGATGGTTTCAACCGATCGCGATGCCAAGTATCAGGGCCGTCGAGGCCAAGCGGCGATCGAATTAGTTAACAGTGAGCCGATCTTTCAAGCAATGGCGACCAAAATTAAGGCGACTCCGGATATTATAAAAAGAGGAGTTGAAATATACTCTTTCGGTAACTTTTCAGATGATGGAAGCGGGGTTGTATTGGCGGTTTTTCACGGCTTAACTCAAAATGGTTTGCGAACTAACGTATTGATGCACGGATGGGCAGGAATTCAAATTTGTCAGCCGAGTCAGTTTTAAATAGGGTGGCTATGCCCATCCGAGGGCCTAAAGTCCTCGCAACGATATAAATTTTTAATATGGAGGATTCCTTTGAAATTTTTTACTCTTGTTTTGTTTTTAATGGTTTTTAGTCAAAATGCGCACTCTACAACAGTTTTATGTCTCGGAGATTATAACGGGCGTCTTGAAGTTAAAATGACCGCCGACAAAGATTTGTCTATTAATAATGTGTCGGTTTTCTGGAAGGGAAAAGAGACTTTGTCGTTAAAGGATCGCGCCTTTGAATGCACTCAAAACTTCTATAAAGTGATTTGTACATTTGAGGTCGATGTTTTGAGAAATATTGTGGATGGCGAATTACCTTCCCAATTAAAAATCAGGAATGATTTGCTCGATGGTCGTGCAGATTCAGCGAAGGGTTCTATCTCTCTATATGACGTTATGTTCGATAGTTCCTTGGCACTCAGTTGCCATTCAAGAAAGTAATTCAGTAGAAAAAAGAGCACTCGCGGTCTGGTCTTTTGCATGGACCGTGAGTCAAATTGTTTGACAGCTTGTGGATTCTTACAAATTTCATCTAAGGCTGCGGTACTTCGTTCAGATTGCATCCACTTGACATCCAATAGACGATAGATTTCGAAGTCAATGGTGACAAAGATTTCGTTGCCGATGTGACAAACGCCTTGCGGTTTAGGTACCTTTTAGACAAGAGGAAAGTCTTTAGTCTAAAGGTAAGTGCTTCTGAATTTTTTCTAGAATTTCAATGTACTTGAATGGCTTTAAAATATATTCCACGATGCCTGTTTTTGCCGCGCGAATGACGATATCTCGATCTCGGTTGGCTGAAAGCATAATCACTGGAAATTCTGATTTGGATTCACTAAAAAGTTTTTCTACAAGCTGAACTCCGGTCATTCCCGGCATGTTAACATCACTGATCATCAGATCAATTTTTGCGCCTGTTCCGATCACTTGAACTGCATGTAGACCATTTGCTGCAATCAGTACATTGTAATTACTATTTGTAAGCCTTGTTTGAAGTAGATTTCGGACACCTTCATCATCATCAACGACAAGTATCGTCTTTTGCATTGCTAAATCCTTCTTTAGGCTTGAGGCAGCCTAATTGTAAAAGTAGTGCCCACATTAATCTCTGAATCCACGCTGATATCACCTTGATGTTCTTCTAAAATCGTTTTCACAATCGATAGCCCAAAGCCAGTTCCTTCTCCAACTATCTTTGTTGTGTAAAAGGCATCAAAAATGCTTTCGATATTTTCTTTCTTAATTCCACTTCCAAAATCTTGGACTTGAATTATGAAGGAACTTTCAAAGGCCTTAGACCAGATCACAATCTTCTTATTCTGTGCATTTTTCAAAGCATCCGCTGCGTTGCTGATCAAGTTTGCAAACACCTGCTCAATTTTTGCAAGATCCGCAAAGATTA
>JANPPO010000121.1:0-5614 GCA_031428555.1 Bdellovibrionales bacterium
AAATCACGCGAAATCACTTGGTCAGGCTAAACGTTCTCGAATTTTGATGAGCCACCGAAATGATCTTGCAGCAGCTTTCCAGAAAAATGGCGGCTGCCGCCCCAAAGGCATGTTCTACGTTCGCGATTCCCAGTTCTCGGATGCGTCTGAAGAGCTTTACGTGTATGACCCTTCGAATCCCGCATCTGCGAAGCCTTACTCTAAGAGAATTATCTTACGTGAATTCGATTGGCTTAAGACTATGGCTAATCACGTGAATGTGATTCACTTGGAAAGCCAACGAGGCTTATGAAAAAAGTTTTCACCATTTTAACTTTAGTTTGTTTGTCAAAAAGTTATGCCGGCGAGTCCTTCGCTGGCAAGTGGTCTGGCATGGGTGAAATGACAACTCATTCGTCGAATGTCTAATTCCCAGTCATTCTAAGCCTTAAGTTTCAATACTTGCCCCGCGGTTAAGACCGACTTCTTTTGAAACAATCTGACCAAAAAAGCTATTGCTTAAAGGCCTCACCCTGCCTAAAGAAGCAGCCCCTATCGTATTGAATTTACCAATGATTTTTTATTCTATTTACCTATGTGTGGGTAAAACGCATCTTTTAGTTTTTATTAAACGGATTTATTCTTAGGTATACAAAAGACTCAAGGAGGTCCTATGAAACAAGTTTTAGCTATCATGGCTTTTTTTGTAACGAGTTTACTAATAAACGTCCCAGCACACGCACTCTTAGGAGATTTTCGATTAACCTATGGCGATATAAGTGGAAAACCTAAAAAATATAATGATGCCTACTATACTTTTAATGATGGACCGAAAATTTCTTCTCAAAGTTATTTAGGTGCCGACGCCATTCTGATTTTACCCATGATGCCTTTAGGTGTTGGTCTTCGTTATGAAAGCGCTGGTGATAAAGATACCGCGTTTGCTGAGACAATCAAATATTCAATAACTCGTCTCGCGCTAATTTTAAATTTTCGACTTATCGACACCGGAATTTATTTGGGGCCCATTGCTACGTACGGACTTAGTCATAAGTTGAAATTTGATATACCAACTGACCTAGATTCCTTTAAGTCTAATAAGAGCCAAAGTTATTCAATTGGATTGGAAGGCGGCGTCAAGTTGGGATTATTTCGCATCGGAGCTGAAGCAGGTCATTCAACTTTAATTTTTGATGATCTCAAAGATATCACTGGTGTACTACCGACTAAGAATGGACTTACAGTTGATAAGCTCGATTTTAGCGGTTCGTACTACAAAATCCATTTGGGCTTTGGCTTCTAATAAATGGTTTAACCATGTGAAATTGGGTTAAACAAACTGTTGTCTAGACAGTCGAAATTATGAAAGTCGACTGTCTAACAATTTGATACCTTCCCTCGCAAGGATTTTAGGCGTGTTCATCAAATAGTCATCTCCGAGCTATTTTGAAACAGTTTTCGTATCAATTTGCCTCGTATTTTCCTCTACTAACGCTAATTTCTAGTTCCGAGACTTCGGGCTTTTAAACCATTTAATGTGTACACCTCTCGTGAAATAATTAAATCAGTAGCTTAATTAAAGGTTCCCAGTCGAGAGGATGAATATGAAATTATCGAAGATGTTTTTACTGCCCATAGCCGCATTAGTACTCATTTTTGCATTCCAAAACTGCGGGCAACCAGGTTCACTTACTCAAAGTAGCGCTCAAATCGCTAAATTATCAGAAGCAGACATACCAGCTGCTGGTGAAGAAGTTGTTGTTGATGATACAGCCCCAGTTGTCGTTGATGATACAGCCCCAGTTGTTGTTGATGATACAGTCCCAGTTGTCGT
Source organism: Bdellovibrionales bacterium (assembly GCA_031428555.1). Taxonomy (GTDB): domain Bacteria; phylum Bdellovibrionota; class Bdellovibrionia; order Bdellovibrionales; family Bdellovibrionaceae. The sequence goes on from JANPPO010000121.1 coordinate 1,814, forward strand.
TGATGATGGCGTCAACATGTGTGAAAGCGACTTGGAAGGCGCTATCATTAAAGAAGTGAAAGCTCCCAGTGCTTCTGGCGCAAGTTCGCACCTTTTTTCTCACGATCAAAGCATCGCTCTTTTAAAAGGCCAGAATAAGATTTTGCTAACAGCAAAACATGATGCAAGAAAAATTAATAAGCTTGATCTTGTGATGGCAGAAAAATCAGCTGGCAAAAAAATCCGACTCTTCTTAGACCGCGAAGATTATGTTGTCGTCCAAGGAAAAACTTACGAGTTATCGTTTACGCTCACTGCAGCTGCAATGCCGGCGGCAGGGATTGTTGAAGCAGGAATTTCATCAAAGGGCAAAAAGACTTCCGAAATGTCATCAACTTCAGTGGAAGAAGATGCAGCAGACGGCGAAAAAGAAGACTGTGATGACGAAAAAGCAAATAGCTGCAAAATTGAAATCACAGACGCCAAGCTTGTTGAGGTTGTAAATTAGAAAACCAAAGACCTAGGTAACTCGCTGCAAATCGTAGATCACTTGTAGGGGAAATTTATGAAGTTGAGGCTTTTAGTGCTTGCGCCACTGCTACTGCTAGTAGGCTGTTCTTCTTTGAAAAAGAGACCAGAAGGCACGAGCACAGAAAGAATAAACAGTTCATATGAGATGCAGATCGAGGCAACTCCACCGGAATCATTTCCTGAAACCTCTTCGTCGAAATCAGTTATAAAAAGATCAAAAGGTAAAACAAAAGCTAAATCGACACAGGAACTCTACATTGGGCAACAAGGATATCTTAATCGCCCACCCCTATTTACAGATGTTAAATACGAAAAATCATTCCAAAGATGTTCTCCTGTTGAGATCACAGGAGTTTATCAAAGCGGAGATAAGATCTTTGTCTACGTAAAGCAAAACGGTTTCGACTATCCGCTCGCTGGAATAAATCGCAAAGATTTCACTCGCAACAAGAAACAGCGAATCTCACTCCTTGATCAGTTTTTCGTGAAAGATATTAGTTGGGCTGCAAAAGGTCGCAATCTAGCAAGCGAAAACCAGAAAGTTTGTTCGGGCCAAACCTGGAAGAATATGCCAAAAAAACAATTTCAATTTATTACCGGTGACCCAGAAACCCGCCAACAACTAAAACATCAGCAAGGACATTACGATGTCTGGACTTATGGCAGCCCCGAACAATCAGGTACACGTCATTACTATTTTCAGTCAGGAAAACTCTATTCTTGGACTCAGTAAGATTTAAAAGGTTATGCGGGAACCTATCTTAGGCCGAAAATTCAAGATTGAGCTTCCGATTGGGCTTTTTTCCAACACTTCACAATTGACCTGAAGTTTATACATATACAAAATTGGCTATATGACAATTAAAGATGAACTTCAATTTTCAAGAGATTTAGTCACTTGGCGAGAAAATCACTGGCTCGCCATGTTTGGCTCTTTAAAAAATAAAGCTAATTTGAAATATCTAGAGGTCGGCTCGCTTGAGGGACGCTCAGTCATCTGGATGATGGAAAACATTTTCAACCATCCAACTTCTTCAGCCGAAATTATTGATTCATTTTACGATCAGAACGAAGCCACTCTCAAAAACAATTTAAGAATCGCGAATCTTACGGACAGAATACTGCTTCATGAAGGCAGTTCTCATGTGAAGTTACGGAATTTACCGCCGGAACAATTCGATTTAATTTATATTGATGGCTGCCACTGTTGCCGGCATCTACTTTCTGATTTGGCTCTTGCCTGGGATCTTTTAAAGCCAAAAAGTTTCATGATACTTGATGACTATGCTTTTAAAAATTACCCTCCTGACGAACTCAGTCCAAAATCCGTCATCGATTTTTTTACAGAATGCTTTAAAAAAGAACTCACTGTAGTTTATAAGGGCTATGAAGTGATCATTCAAAAAACCGGGAAACCTCACGGCTAAGGGCTATCATGCTTTCAGCCTGGAATATTCACACTTCAATATCCCTAAAGGTTATTTTCAAGCGGTGACTCTACTCTACTCTTTTCCTGGTCTTTTGCGGAAGAGAGATTCTAAAAATGCATCCTTTCCCAGGAAGATTTTGAACTTTGATCGTGCCATGATTAAGAACTATAGCACGTCGTGCGATAGTCAGGCCAAGACCAAGCCCTTCGCGGTTTTCATTCTGCTGCTCGAATGGCTTAAAAAGTTCTGTTTCGGCATTCGGCGAGAGGCCGCCACATTCATCCTCTACTTCAACTACGATGTTTTCTCCGACGAGATTCCCTCGTACGTGTATTTTGCCACCATCATGGGTGTACTTAAGTGCGTTCTGAATCAGATTCGTTAAAGCCGAGTGAAAGAGCTGCTGGTCGGCTTCGAATTTGAGCGCCGGACTGATTTGAACATCCAAGGTTTGATTCCGTGAATGCGCTTCGATCTTTGCAGTTAAAACAATTCGATCTACAACCTGCAATAAATAGCTGGATTCAGCAATAATATTTGGTTCAACCTTAAGCCTGACTTCGGTTAATGATCGATCAATAAGTTCATTAAGTCGCTTCAAGCCTCTATCTACTATCTGTCCAGTGCTTCCCCGCGGAGTCACAGTCCCGTCTTTAACTAACTCGTAGGCCATAACGACTGTGTTCAGTGCATTTCGCAATTCGTGGGCTAAGAATCCCAGATGCTTAACTTCTCGTTCGGATTCATTCGTGTTTCGTTGAGATGCATATTCGGTAACTGCACCCGCCATCGCGACATCTAAGCACTGATTCAAATCACGAAACTCCGTCGCTGTGATGTGGGCTTTTTTTTCATTCGCAAGTTCGGTGATTGACTGGCAAATGGCTCCGTATGCGTGAACAACATGGGAAAGAGTGTAACCAAGTCGCAGCAACTCGACCCCGTGAAGACCTGCAGAAGTCGCAACGTCCACTTCATCTTCACGACCCGATGCAATTGACATTGCGGGTTCATCAGCATCGCGCGCTGCTTGAGCCATACGAACTTTATCAACCTTGTATTCCGGAGGAGTCGGCTGCTCGAGTCGAAGGACGGTCATAAGTTGTTTGTAAAAAATGGGAAGACCTTTTTTAAGTTGGTCGGATGTGGGTCCATTTCCCGCAAGATCACGGGCTTTCTTTTCGGTCATGTCCAAAATTTCTTTTTCATTTTCCAAAAGAAACTCATGCAGCATTCGGATTTATCCTTGTTACGAGGTTCAGCCTACCCTATCTGCTGATGTGCAAGATTTGCACCGATACTTTGCGATTTGGTGAAATACACTTTCCCATTGTTAGATGGCATGCAAATTTGAAAGATTATATTCCAATGCGAATGTTTCAGTCTGCAAACGTCCGTTGGATGACCAGTCTGAAGAAATCTGTAGGATTGAGAATTTAGATTACGAAGTCCAAATGCTAATTTCTTTCGTTAAAAAAAGTTAATCCTTTGCCGAGATAAGTTCGTAGTGACTCTTTTAAAAAAAGATAGCTGTCTCAATTGAGACATTTTTATCAATTTGAGCCATCATTTGCCAAAATACTGTCGAAGTTTTAGAGAGAGCGAGCTTCAGGAAATTGACAAAAAAACCGATAAAATTAGTATGAAGTTTGTTGGATTTTTTTTATTTATGCTTCTACCTCTTGCTTCATTTGCGAGCTCAGGAATTTCTTATCATGGTAAGATTCTGCGGCCTGACGGTGTGACCCCTGTTTCTTCCAACAATACTCAGTTTCGAATCCAATTGAAAACTCCGGGTGCAGAAAATTGTCTTCTCTGGGAAGAGCAACAGACGAAAGATTTAAGTGCCACAGGTGGTGTC
>JANPPO010000122.1:0-4480 GCA_031428555.1 Bdellovibrionales bacterium
CTGATTTAACTATTAGCCAGGAAACTGTTTTTAGAGCTGACTTTAAAAGCTATCGTCCAAATATGCGCGAACTTTATTGGCGCGGAGCTGTCTTAGAAAAAATGGATGGTTTCAGATGGAATAAAACGAGCGAAAATGTCGTTGAAGTTTCAACAACAAAAGATCAAATTGAATCTGACTACACAGTAACGCTCGAACCCTCAAGTTTAAGACTGTTGCCAACTCTTGAACATACTCGGATTGTTTCCTCGCCGATGGTGAATGCATTTAAAACGGATCGCTCTATCTTTCGAACTCATGATATTATCAGTTCGCGGGTGCAGTATTCTGGCATTTCAACAGCAAACTGGAGTGGTAAAACTGTTCAGGAACCTTTTCAGCTAACTGAACTTCCACCGAAAACTTTGGCGTGGATTAAAGAAACAAAGTTAAACAATTCAGATTATCAACAAAAGTTTAGAGCATTAAAGAAGTTATTTGCCGAAGGTGGGTTTAACTATACCCGCCAGCCTGGTACTTACAAAAACTTAGATGAATTTCTTTTCGAGCGAAAATTAGGATTTTGTGAACACTTCGCAGGCGCTTACGCCACTTTGGCTCGAGCATTGGGAATTCCTGCACGAGTCGTAACAGGTTATCAAGGTGGCGAGTGGAACCAAGCTGGTGGGTTTTTAAGAGTTACGCAAGCTGATGCACATGCGTGGGTTGAAATCCGATCTCCCGCAGGTAGCTGGACAAGGGTAGATCCAACTTTTTGGGTTGCTCCACTGCGAATCGAACTAGGTGGCCTAGATTTTTTCAAATTATCTCCTAGTGATTTGGCTTTGGGGGCCGGTTCAGCATTAGAAAAACTTCGCGGCCGCGGAGGCTGGGCAAAACAGCTTATTAATAATGTTCAAGCTCAGGTCGATAATATCAATTATCTCTGGACTCGAACTTTATTGGGATTTGATTTAACGGAACAACAAAAGTTTTTGGAACTCTTCGCACCCAAAATCGGTTGGTGGATTTCCACACTAGTCTTTCTTTTCGTTTTATATGTTGGTTCAAGAAAGCTCATTGCCGCTAGAAAATCGAAACAAGATGAAGCTGTAGAAGTCTTTTTATGGCTTGAAAATAAATTTGAAAGCTTAGGAATTCGCCGCGATCGAACCGAGGCTCCAATCGTATTTTTGGAAAAAATAAAAGAGGTCAGGCCAGCTGACTCTGTCTTGTTGGGTAAAACAATTCAGCTTTATCGCTACGAGCGCTACCGTGAAAGAAAAAGCGGCCCCGATGATTGGGACCGCCTCAAGCGCGAATGGAATAAAAGATTCCGCGAGAGTAAAAGAGCAGCAGGCTCTGCAAATAACTAAAGCTACGAGCTCTTAAGCAATCAGCCTAACCAAATAACTTTGAGACTCGTTTGCAGAAGCGAGTGCCGCCGCTTGGTACTGCTGCAGGATTTGCCCTTTGCGCGCATTCGCCACAGCCTCTGCCACATTGGCATCTGCTAATTTCGAATGTGCTTCAGATAAATTCTGCACCTGCGAATCAATGTGATTAACTGATATTTCCATTCTCGACTGAATCGCGCCCAAGCCAGCCCGGGCTGTGTTCAACTTATATAAAGCCTGATCAATCGATTCGAGTGAATCTCTTGAGTCGTCTTTATCACTAACATTCGATCCGTCTAAATCAAGGTTCGATATCGTCGAATCCGAATCACTTCGATACTTAATAATATTATCAGAACCTTTATTGATGCCCACTTGAAACTCGTACTCTTTTACCGACCCATCTAGCAAAGGCTGACTCCCGAACTTCGTGCTCTTTGCTATTCGATCAAATTCTTCTATTAAGCCTTGGTATTCTGTATCTAACATCTTTCTTTCTTTGTCAGAGAACGTGTCACTCGCGCTTTGAACTGCAAGCTCTCGTAACCTGACTAAGATATTATTTTGTTCTTGAAGTGCACCCTCGGCTAATGAAACGAAAGACACAGCATTATCTGCATTGTACCTCGCCGCTTTATAACCTTGAATTTGAGAGCGCATATTTTCTGCAATCGCGTAACCAGCTGCATCTGCACCCGCAGAGCTAAATCTGGAACCCGTCGCAAGCTCTTGAAGAGCACGCTCAGTATTTTTTTGTGTTAACCCCAATGCCCGTTGCGCGGACAAAGAAGCTAAATTCGTAGATACGCGAAGCATGGGAACACCCCTCTCAACTTCGCCCACAACCAAACGATCACTCTTAAGCCTGAGTGGCTAAAAGCTTGGAAGTGAGGTCGGGACTGGTTCGTCAAAACCAGCCCCTGCCAAGCTTAAAGCAGGACCTTAGTACAGCCGTCACCCTACTTATCGACGCATTGCGTAATAACTTAAGCAGAATATCTCAAGTTATTGTTTTTATTGCTCTTTTATGGCTTCAATATTCTGCATTTCTTATTAGGTTGCATTATGCAATGGAACTAAAACTGCAAGCCGCCATTAAGATCTAGTAACAGACCGTTTTGAAGTTCTGTTTGATTTCCAGACATTCTCCACTTAATAGCGCCAGCATTTCCGTAACCTAAGCCCAACTGAAATAAGATGTTCATTGAGTTACTAAGTCTTCCACCAAATTGGTAGCCAACAGTTGCTTGAGCGCCCGTTTTAGAATCACTTGCACTATTTTTTTCTTGTCCAAAGAAATTAGTTTCAACGTCTGTTTTTACGGTTGCACTAGTCACTGCGCCCGATAAGTAAATTCCACTTTGGTAAGCATCAGCTGTTGGATAAAAATCCACTATTACTCCAAAAACGTTCACCTTGTGACTATATTCATAGCCTAACTCTGTAGAAAGAGAATCATCATTCGAGCTTGAATCTAATTCGTAAGATTTAAATATTCCACCGATCGCAAGCTTATCACTAACTGCATACGTGGCTTTTACTCCAGCACCTTTTAATAAAACAGATGCTCCATCCAATATAACAGAAAAGTTTTTTCTATCACCTTTCCAAGTTTGCATTCTAGAAGCGAAGCTGTCAGCGAACGCAGAACACGAAAAGATAGTAGTTAAAATAACTAGAGATTTGAGCATATATATTCCTCTTTTTCGATTTACGGCAGGCCGGAATATACGAGATCCTAATTGATAATATAAGAGCGAGCTTGGAAAATTGAATTCACTACTCGAATAGATAAAAGTTCAACACTCCAAACGATGGTTTTTTGTTTTTGAATAATTCAAATCTTCTGGCTGGCTGGCTATCCATCTATCGCCATATTTTCGAATATATCCGAAATTTGCAATTTTCACTCGAGGACCACGTTAATAAGAGATGAAGTCTGCCTCATTGATTCTCGACTCGAAATTTCTCATTTCGGAGATATTCGAAAAAATGGGTGCCGGCCGCACCTCGCCGGCGGCAACAACAGCTTTCGCTTATGAGAATTGGCTCGCCGCCTCTACAAAAATGAGAATGTGGCACTTTTGAGTTCTTAATGCAGCGCCTACTCACAAGTGAGGAGCTACCTTATTTTAGGATTGTGCTGATTTCAGTTACTTCGGTGGCTAGCTTTTCTAGATCTCGCTTGTCGTGGCTTATCAATATCGCGGGGACTTTGTCGATCTCGACGACCTTTTTCAATAAATCGCGAGCCGCATCTCGAAGCGATTCGTCCAAAGCTGTGAATGGTTCGTCTAATAATAAAATTCTGGGTTTTGCAATAATTGCGCGAGCTAGTGCCGTTCGTTGTTTTTCGCCGCCGGATAAAACATCTGCTTTTGTATTTAAAAATGGCTTCATCAACAGAACATCTTGAATCCATTCCCATCGATTTCTTAGCGTTGAATCATCCAAACCCCTCGCGCGGGCTGCGAATTCAACATTTTCTAAAGCTGTCATGTGCGGGAATAGATCCCAAGTTTGAAAAACCACGCCGAGTCTTCGTTTTTCAACCGGTAAACTTGCTAAATCTTCGCCTAAAAATTTCCAAGTGAAGGGACTGCATTTTTCTAAACCCATCAGTGCGCGTAAGATTGTCGTCTTTCCTGATCCAGAGGGACCTGAAAGTGCATGAATGCCTTCATCTCTGATTTCCCATTTGGGAATTTTCAGAGAAAAGTCTTTTCGTTTAATTTCTAGATTTTCGACGATCGACATAATCCCACCCAATAATAAGAAGAAAACAAACCACACATGCTAAGAGTAGCAAAATACTAACAAGACTAGCTAAGCTCATCCGATAAGTCGATAGAAGTGTTTGCACCATCAAACCCAAAGTGAAATCACGAGTTGATAAAATTCTTGAGACCGCAAAATCCCCGCACGCCCAAGTGGCTACAAGCGCGCCCAAGAACCGGGCCTGAACTTTAATTTGCGGCCAAGCAACATATTTAAAAGTCATATACGAAGTCGAGCCTAAAAGTGCTGCGTGTTCCAGTTGCAGTTTTAAATCTCTTAATCTTTCTCCAAAACCCATTCGGTAAAGTGCCGGCAAAGTTAAGATC
>JANPPO010000123.1:0-11732 GCA_031428555.1 Bdellovibrionales bacterium
CTCAGCAACCGCAGCAGGCTCCTAATTATCCGATGAATCATCAGCAAGCAATGCCGCAGGCAACAGCTCCTGCTGCTGATCTTCCACCGATCAGTGCTGTTCAATCTGCAATCATGAACTTTACGCAAGAGCATCCTGCGCAAACGGCGGCACCTCAGCCGGTCGCACCTGCGCAACCGACTTATCAGCAATTGCAGCAGCCATATAATCAACAAGTTCCACAGCAGCAGATGTCTCAACAGCCTATGCATCAGCATCAGCCGATAGCACCTGCGCCAACTCCGCAAGTAAATCCGTATGCACCCGTAAGTCCTTCGATGGAAGCGCAGCCGGGGGCGCCTCAGCCGACGGTTTTATCTTCAGATGAAGGTGTAACTGCAAGAGATTTACTTTTAGCTAAAGCTCGCGCATTTCGTGAAAGCCAAGAGAACAAAACTAAGCAAGTTCAACCAGAGCAACTTTCAATGGATGTATCAATGGATACAAATATTGATGAAGCTCGCCGGATGGCTCGTGAAGTAGCGACTTCTCCATTTCCACAAAACTTAGATGTGCCTTCTTTCATTCGCAAGAAACAAGGCTTCGATCTTAAAAATTAATGGGTGATAAAGCCTATTTTATTTCTGATATCCACCTGGATAACATGCAAGAGCGCAACGGAGAAATCCTGTTGCGCTTTTTGCATTCATTAGCAGCGCAGGAAAAAGTTCCTGATCTCTATTTGCTTGGCGATATTTTTGATTTCTGGCTTTCTGGCCACAAAGTTTTCATCGAAAAATTTAAGCCCTTGTTTGAGCCTCTCAGAATTTTGAAAGCCAAGGGTGCAAGACTAGTTTATTTCGAAGGTAACCACGATTTACACCTTCATCCTTTTTGGCAAAATGAATTGGGTTTCGAGCTATATGATGATGCTCAATACCATCAGATTGGAAACCTGACCGTGCGTCTCGAACACGGTGATCAAATGAATCCAAAAGATGAAGCGTATATAAGATGGAGAGCTTTCACACGGCATCCTTTAATCGAGCCCCTTGGGCATTATCTACCAGGTTTTTTCTGGAAAAAAGTCGGCGATAAGATGTCTCAAGCTTCTAGGAAAAGAAGCAGTGTCTACCGTAATCGAAACGAAGCCCAAATTAAAGAAATGATTCGCGAGCATGCACAAAAAGTATTCCAGCAAAAAAGATTCGATGTGATCATATCAGGCCATATGCATGTCAAAGTTGACGAAGAATTTAAAGTCTCTACGGGTACAGCTCGAAATATCAATTTAGGCTCTTGGTTAGATGGGAATCCGCAAGCCCTCTGTATTGAAGGATCTTCGATAAGTTGGATCGATCTAAAATAACGAGCAGTCTAAAAATTATAAATTGTTGACCAGATTTTAGTTATTCATAAGGATGCCTTATATGGAAACAGAAAAAGAACTTCATTTTACGACAGATTGGGTTACTTGGCGCGAAAAAGTTTGGCTCAGAATTTTGAAGCGTTTTCAAGCGGAACCCGGAATAAGATATCTTGAGATCGGATCCCATGAGGGCAGATCTATTATTTGGATGATGCAAAATATATTAAGTCATCCAACCTCGCGGGCCGATATTGTCGATTCCTTTATGTTTAATACTGAAGAAATTTTCAGAAAAAATCTAAAGCTTTCAAATGTCATAGATAAAGTTAAAGTGCACAAAGGCCAATCTCATATCTTAGCTCGCACTTTTGATATTGATAATTATGATATTATTTATATCGATGGCTGCCACTGTTCACGTCATATCTTAACTGATGCTGTTCTTTGCTGGGATCTTTTAAAAGTTGGTGGCATCATGATTTTTGATGATTACGAATATGACAAGGCTCCTCCGGATACGATTAGTCCCAAAGTCGTTTGTGATTCTTTTGTAGAGATTTTTAAAAATGAAATCAGCGTTCTTCATAAAAGTTATGAACTGATCATCGAAAAAAAGAACAATATTCATTCTTACGACTACCCGAAACTCAATCCAAATGCCCGGTTATTGCTTAGATATACTTCTTCGGGTCTCCTCATCCTTAGGCTAATTAAAAGCAAAATCGCTTACAAAATACGTCGGCTATTAAGGCTGACGTAACGGTTTAACTAAAACTAGACGAAACATCGGGAATTTCCACTGGTAAGGCCGCCTGGAATGCTTTAAATTTAAGTAGAGAACTTAATCTATATTCAAAGGGTCATTAATGAAAAAGTTTGCTGTTCTAATATTTCTACCTATCTTTGTTTTTGCCATTGAAAATGAAATTAAGTGTTCTGATCTTGATGGCAACTTAGGGCTAACTCAGGACGGGAAACTATATGCCGGCGCTAGAACTCAAAAACGAATGCTGACCGCGGCTTCTACCAACGAAACCGAAGCCGTTTACAAAGGCGACTTTCCACTTTGTGATTACAAATACAAAGTTAATAAAAAAGATGGAAAACCAACAAGCTTAAAAATGGAAAGTAGTAACTGTAAAATACCTTTCATGAATGGAAGAGAAGAAACCTATGAATTAGGACACAACAACGGTAATTGTTTTGTTTCAAAAGTTAAAAATGATTTAGATAAAAAAGTAATTTACGAAATCGACTTGTGCTCAAATCTATCAACATTATTTGACCAGTACAGTGAAGCCGACATTAACAGATGTACTCAAATCATGAGCAAAATGTCTGCGACTGTAAAAGCTTATAAAGCGAAACTAAAGCCTACTGGGTATGATCTCGAATCCTTTGGAAGTAGCAATCCTTACCAGCAGGCCTTCTTGCAAACAGCAGAATGCCGCAGACGTATGGGCAACGCTGACGCGAAATCCACTACTGAAAATCTAAATATCAAAGTCACGCCTGCAAATGGCTTTCAGTAAAAATCTAAAATGAGTAAGCTTACTAACAATCAAATACTTGAAGGGAAAACTTTAGAAGCAATTCTAAATGAACTTGTCGAGTATGTGGGTTGGAAAGACCTTGGAAAAGAAATTAACATTAAGTGTTTCAACGAAAATCCAAGTATCAAATCAAGTCTGACCTTCTTACGTCGGACTCCTTGGGCCCGGAGCAAAGTTGAATGGCTGTATGTCCAGTGCATGCGGCAGAAAAAACGCGACGAAGAAAATAAATAGTCTCTTCTAATCCAAGTAGTTCAAAGTAATTGGTAGCTTCCAAGAGTTAAAAATCTTTAACTTACGAATAAACCACGCATTGCTGTAAACATTTATAGACCTAGGACATGCAGTTAATTCTTTTTAGATACATTGATCGATATTTAGTTATGCTGAGCTATACAAAAATGGTGAATAAGTGAAGCAAGTTTCGATAGAAATTCTCAAGGTTATTGTTAATTCATTAAGTGAACTTAAAAAAGTTTCGCCCGAAGAGCTGACGGCCAATTCTGAATTCGCAAAGCTTTCGACCGCAAAAAATTCTGATTGGATTACCTGGAATCAGTTGGCTGATTGGATGCACTATATGGACTCTTCAAGTTGGGCGCCGATTGATTGGCGACAAGTGGGAGAGTTGGGCTTTGAACCACAGAAAGTTCCTTTGGCAGCCTCGGTTCTTCGGATGACTCTTTCAGTTCGAAATGCCTATTGGCTAGCGGCAAAATGGTTTGGTCCGTCACAGTTTAGAGTTGTAACTGGCAAATTTGAAGACATTGGGAAGCACAAAATTCGAGAGACATTACAAGTTTCCGAAGCCTTAAAGCCGTGCCCGCAAATATTCGCTGTTTTCGCAGGAACTTTAAGTGCCATGCCAAAATCAATGTTTGGTCTTCCGTCATCCGAAGTTGTTTTTTCCATATTGGATGGAAGAAAAGCAATTTACGAAATTTCTTTTCATCAAAAGAATTCCTTATTAAAAAGTCTGCTTTATATTTCTCGTAATATTTTGAAATTTAGAATTATATATTCAGAACTTGAAAAACAACAGACTGCCTTAACTGAACAAGCAACAAATATCATCGACGAGCGTAATGAAACCAAACTTATATTGTCAAACTTTCCAGATGGCATAATGATTCACCGGCAAGGAGCTATCGTTTATGCAAATAAACTTATGTGCTCATTTCTTAACTACTCTAGTCCTGAAGAAGTAGTAGGTTTAAATTCCATCGATCTGGTTGTACCCTCGCAAAGAGACGAAGTTAAAAAAAGAATTTCTAACTTAAATCTTGATCCCCGATTTATTAACGCTCCTGCTGAAATATCATTTCTTAAGCACAAGTCTGATGAAGTATTTATTGGCGAGTGCAGCTCGATGAAATTCACTTTCGATGGGCAACCTGCTGTTTTGGTTGTCACTCGGGACCTAACGGAAAGAAAAAAATTTAATTCGCATCTGTTGACCACTGATCGACTTACTTCGCTAGGACAATTGGCCGCGGGTGTTGGGCATGAAATCAATAATCCATTATGCTATGTTTTACTGAAAATGGATTCAATCAAAGAGGCAACTCTTAATCAACTGGATGCTCATGCGCAAAAGGAATTAAAAGAAGTAACAGATGGTTTAAATCGAATTCAGGCGATAGTAAAAGATCTAAAAGCCTTATCGCCCAGCCATAAGGATGATAAATTAGAGCCAGTTGATATTGAGTCCAGTATGAATGCCGCTATTTCTATTGCCAGTAATGAAATCCAGCATCGGGCTAAGCTTGTAGTTACGTATGATAAGGTATCACGCGTGCTGGCTAACGAAGCGCAGCTGGGACAAGTATTTTTAAATCTTCTTATTAATGCCGCTCATGCAATCGAGCCAGGCCAAGCTATTCAAAACGAAATAAAAGTCAGAATATTTTCTAAAAGCCAAAAGGTACTCATTCAAGTCAGCGATACGGGAAGTGGAATATCAGAAGAAGTGAAAAAAAATCTGTTTAAGCCGTTTTTCACCACCAAGCCGGCTGGGTTGGGAACAGGTTTAGGACTTTCAATTTGTCAGTCAATAATAAATCGACACCATGGAACTATAGAGCTTGAATCAACTTTAGGAGTCGGTACCAGTTTCACTATCTCTTTTCCTGCTTTGAGTGAAAATATTCTTGGAAATAAACCCGAGGAAGGCAGAATTAACAAATCTGTAAGTGTTGATAGAATGGGCCATATTCTTATTATCGACGACGATCTTATTTTATTACAAACACTCGAAAGTACGATTAAAAGTAAACATAAGACGACTGCTGTGAATAATGCTGCTGATGCCCTCGCATTAATTCGAGATGGTGAAACATTTGATGCTATAGTGTGTGATTTGATGATGCCAAACTTAGGCGGAATCGATTTTTACGAGCTGCTATTTTTGCAGAGTCCGCAGTTGTGTGAACGTGTGATGTTTTTAACTGGGGGAAGCTTCACTGAACAAACTGATAAGTTTTTAACTAGACCAGGAATACGTTATCTTGAAAAGCCAATCAAAAAAAATGCGCTTTTAGCTGCCTTAAACGAAGTTTTTGAAAGATCGATTCAAGCTGAACAGCTCAAAAAGAACATCGGCGGGTAGACACCTGATAAGCAAATTTTGGCACCGCCCCCACAGAATCTGATTAAGCTCTTCCCCAGATAGAATGAACATTGCACGTGTAATAGGCGAGGTGTTTATGCTTCGTAGAATCTTATTATTAGTTGTCTCAATATCATACGTTTCTCCAATGGCTTTTGCCCAAGCATCAAGCTGCCCCTTGATCGGTAGGAACAATTACGAAGAGCTTTTTAAAGCCGTAGATTTACTCGAAAAAGACATTAGAAAAACTGTTGAAGGCTGTGATCCCAAATCAGCTGATTTAAGATCGATGCTGGATGCTCAAAGCCAATTGAAAGCCTCGACGGGTCAGCTTCAGCAATACTGGCAGGATCCTGCATTAGCGGCGAATGATTCAAGCGCGTTCGCAAACCACCTTTCCCAAGCGGTGGGAAGTGTCCAAGCGATTACTAATACTGTGGGCAATAGCACCCTTTTCAAATCTGCGTGTGGTGGCGAGTCGCCAAATTCTGGAAAAGTCTTATTAAGAATCAATGAAGTTCTAACGAATATGGCACCTATTGCGTTACTAGCGGGAACTTTAACTGGCGGAGTTGTTCAAGCTCTCCCATATGTATTGGGTGTCACGGCTGTTACTAGTATTTTTAATATTCTTTCTTCTGCTGATAAAGACAAACCTAAGATGAGTAACGATGACCACCGTCAGTTAGTTATGCGTGCAGCCTGCGAGTACACGCGAATTCAGCAAAGAATTCGTTACTTAAATTTGATGCAAACGGGTAAGCGGGACGAGTTAGCGGCTGAATTAAAATTTCGCACGGACCAGTTTGATAAGTCTTTAGCTGGTAAGCCAGAGTTATCACAAATCGTTAAAGATTACAGAATCGAAAATAATCAAGTAGACGAAATATGGAAAAATATTAATGGATACCGGGAAAAATTTCGAATAAGCCTTGCCGATTTCGAAAAGATACCTGGTGATGATCATGACTTACGTTGTTCATACTTGAAAAAGTTTGCCAATGTTAACAAGACAGACGAGTTTCCCCTTCACATAGCAACTCAAATCCAGAAAATTGAAGATGATAATCAAAACGCTTTGCGAGCTGCACTTTTTGATAGTTACGTCTCTATCGATGCGCAGGTAAAAGAGCGTTTGCCAGAGATACTCAATAACAAAATCAGGAAAGATGAGTGTTCCGCTTTACTTAATAAGTGGACCAAGAACATGGGTCTGGTTCTAGACAAAGCTGGTGAAGCCCTTCTAGCTCGGAAAAACAGAATGATAGAAAAAATCGGTCGAGAAAAGGAATATTCAAAGTGGAGTAAAGAGATTGAAGAAGTCGAAGGACTAAAAGTACTTCTTGAAAAAGTAGTTCAGTTTATGGATATCAAGCAAGAGCCTTCTGATGTCGTGAACCGCTCGGAATTAAATCAAAGAATGGCAAAACTTAAAGTCATGCTTTTTGGAACAAATGACGTCAACATTAAGTACAATCCATGGGCAACGAAATCTCAGGTTGCTGCTTGGCTCGAGCATCAAACTAAATTGTACAAACACCAGATGCGCGTTTTTAACGAGAGCTATTATAATTTAACAATTGATTCTTATAATACTTTCCGCAGCATGAATATAAAAGTTAAGGACGATGAAACGACTCAGAAATATGGCTTCGAAAAACTTTCTTTGCTTCGCCCAGAGTATTATCAGGAATCATCAAAAAGAAATGGTCCTGTTTGTAGTTCTTTAGAAAATGTTGCGAACAATTGGGGAATTGCTCAAGCGTACATCGAAACTGTCGGCTTATTTTGTAAAGTCATTGCAGAATCAATTCGAAACCATCCTGATTTGGATCCGGAAATAGTTTCGATATGCGCAGGGAAAATCAGACTGGACGGGAAGTACGCTGAAGAGCCAGGCTGGTATAAATTATTGAGAACTCAAAATGAACCATCTACAGGTGCTATTTACGCATCTAAGGTTAACAACGCTTTATTCGCAGAAAGCTACGCAGAAAAAAACGCGACGGTAGAAGCTAAGCGCCGCGCCTTTTCCTGCACAGTGAGCAGCCCGAAATAGGAAAAGGTGCCAGGGCGCGCTGCCTGGCACCTTTTCTGTAGAATTAGTTTACAGTTGCTCTCGTTTTTGCAATCTGGCGCAAAATTTTCCACTCGTATTATGTCTCCGGTTATACTTCCTTTTTGTTAACACCTTTAAAAGTTAATAGTAGGGAATCGGATATGAAAAAACTTGTTTTATCTTTAATCGTTACAGTTTGTGCATCATCTGCTTTAGCGACACCATCTCCAAAGTTAAGAGTTTCGTGTAGCGATGCTCCTCGTGGAAACAACGTTTTCTATGTTGATTTAGTTCAATACTCTGAAGGTAAATTGGTTCTAGAAGTTTTAAACAAATCCTCAAGCCGCCAAAATGCTCGATCGGTACTTCCTTACGACAAATGTGTGATCCAAGTTGTTCAGCAAAACTTGCAGATGCAATAAAGTCTTTGATTCCCCCATTTACGAATGAGCACCGTAAGCTCCGCGTGAGCACAGTGTCTTAACTCTGGACAGCTTATTACCTCTATAGTGCAGTAGGCGATGGTACAAATCATGAAGTTAAGTTGTTGGAATAATTGGAGGAAATATATATGAAAAACAGTCTTATTTTAGCCCTGGTGTTAGTATCAATGTCTTCTTTTGCTAAGTCTTCGAAAGAAGTTCTTAAAACTGGCGAAATGAACAAAATCAAGTGCAGTACAATCAGTGATGTATTTAAGAATACATTCTCTGGTGAAATCAATCTTCAAACCCAAGCTGATGAAGTTGTGTTTGCTGATACGGTGCTAGCAACTATCGATCAAGAGAGAGATTCAAAAAATCTTTTGATTTTAGAAGAGATTCCAGGAACTCAGGCATCAATTGGTGCGGGTCTTTTAGATAAAGGCGAAGTGACTTCAGTTACTGTCATGACGCAAGAAGATTCAGAAGTAAAAGCATACCTTGTGATCAATTTAGGCATGAAAGGAATGAATTCACGATTAACAGTTGATAATAAAGCGATTTATTCTTCTAGCTGTTCAGTTGTTAAGTAATTCTTAAAAGTAAATTTAAGTTAAAACTAAAAGAGCACTCTTGGAAAACAAGAGTGCTCTTTTTTTATCGTTAGCATTTAAATCACAAAAAATTAGAACAATACCATATAAGAAACTAAGCCTTGAAGGCCTGACATGGTCGTCGATAAATCTCGACTATTTCGTTCAAGCTCTTCGCCCGGAGCGCTACCACCAGAAATACCCGAAATAGTTCCGCTTCCGCTTTTGACAAGATTTCTTTCGATTGGTAAGTATCTTAAGTTTCCTTCAACTGTGATGCAGTGACTTTCTGATAAACAAAAATCCACTCCTAAGCCGCCCATCACGCCAAATGCAGATCCCTCAAATTTTACGTTACCCGCCGGTTGAGAGATCTCACCTTTCATAGTTCCGTATCCAAGGCCCAACTGAAAGAAAAGCTTAATCAATTCATTTTCGAGAGGTATCATTCGAATCATTGGAAAAATTGAGAATCCATCAAGTTCGTATTTACATTTTCCAGCTCCGCAGTTGCCATCAGTTTTTTGATTCATCCATGAAGGACGTAAAGCAATGCCCCACCATGAGCCATCAAATCTGATAGAATATTGAGCAAAGTATTCCAAGCCTGATTCTAGATTTTTAACAGTTCCAACAAGACTGGCATTTGCACTGTCGATGGTGTCATCCATATTATTTTGTTCAGCCGTGATAAGTCCAAATCCAACACTCAAAGAATGTTCTCCCGATAGCGAAACTCCGCGTCTGGAAGAACCGCCACCTCTTTGGGCAAAACTTTGTGAAGTGATAACAACTGTGACGATCAAAAATGCTAAAAGTCTAAAATTCAACATGAAGCCTCCGGGCTCAATAAATGGTGTCGTATTTAGGTTCAATGCAGCACTGAAAAAACTCAAGTTAGACTCGATTTTGGTCCTAGGCTGTGAAACAATAATTTTCGTGTCAAAAAATAAATTAACCGAAACCACTCTTCATTCAGAATTGATTTATCAGGGCCGCTTCCTGAAAATCCTCCGCGACCAAGTCCAGCTCCCAAATGGGGGTATCGGTCACCGCGAGTACATTCAACATCCCGGAGCTTCGGCGGTGTTGCCGATACTCGATTCCGGAGAAATACTTCTAGTCGAGCAGTATCGACACGCCTTGAAGCAAGTCTTCTTGGAAATACCCGCAGGTAAGCGAGATAAAGGCGAAGACTTCGCGGTCACCGCGGCAAGGGAACTCGAAGAAGAGACCGGCTACAAAGCCAAGAACCTCGAGTACATGACCGTCATTCATCCCGTCATAGGGTATGCCGACGAAGCGATCCATCTTTACCGAGCCACGGGCATGGTAGCAGGACCTCAAAGATTAGACCCTGGAGAATTTTTAGAGCTTAAAAAATTCACTTCCGAAGAGTTAAAAGAAAAAGTAAAGAAGGGGGAGATCACAGACGTCAAAACCCTAGTTGCCCTCTTCTGGCATTGGAGCTTCTAAAATGAATCAATCGACACCCAGCGTGGGAAACCCCAACAACGAAATGTGGGGACACCCAAAGGGTCTCTTCGTTCTCTTCTTCACTGAAATGTGGGAACGCTTTTCATACTACGGAATGCGCGCGCTATTAGTTCTCTACATGACGAAATATCTTTTCGCAGAAATCGAAAAAGGAACAGAAGTCATTGGCTTTGGAATTTTGAGATCAGGTATCGAGTCAGTATTTGGTCCACTCACGAATCAGGCGCTATCGAGTCAGATTTATGGATTGTATACGTCACTCGTTTATTTGACTCCCGTTTTTGGTGGATTAATCGCTGATCAATATCTCGGTAAAAAAAGATCGATCTATTGGGGTGGATTTTTAATGGCCATCGGGCATCTTCTAATGGCCAGTGAACAATTTTTTCTATTAGCACTCTTATTTTTAATAATTGGAAATGGATTTTTTAAGCCAAATATATCGAGCCAAGTTGGAACTCTGTACGCACCGAACGATGAGCGACGTGATCGTGCCTATATGATTTTCTACATGGGCGTAAATTTAGGTGCCGTATTCTCACCACTTGTGTGCGGAACTCTAGGCCAAAAAGTCGGATGGCACTGGGGATTCGGTTCTGCTGGAATTGGAATGATAATTGGTCTTTTGGTATACTATTTTGGCCAAAAACATTTAGGTCAGACATTGCATGAAAAAATTCTAGTAAAGGAAATTGCAGAACACAAAAATGAGCCACTTACTTCTGATGAATGGAAACGAATTTTAGCCTTAATCTTAGTCTGTACGGTGACTGTTTTATTTTGGGGCATTTACGAACAACAAGGCAACTCTTTACAAATATTAGCGGACGAAAAAGCCGATTGGAATTTATTTGGCTGGCAGATGCCATCAAGCTGGTTTCAAGCTTTCAATCCTTTTCTTATCATTATTCTAGCTCCTATTTTAAATAAGTTCTGGAGCTGGCAGTCTGCTCGAGATCGAGAGCCTAAGAGTATTGTCAAAATGGGTTGGGGAAATATCCTTATGGGCCTTGGCTTCGTCTTACTTATGTATCTTCTTTATTCACTACCAGTAGGTGAAAAACTTCATTGGCTATGGCTCTTTGCGTGTGTCTTCTTCTTTACGATCGGTGAAATTTATTTGTCACCAATAGGACTATCTTTTGTGTCAAAAATTTCTCCTCCTAAAATCGTATCGCTGATGATGGGCGTATGGCTTCTTTCAAGTTTCTTCGGAAACTACATGGCAGGATTCTTAGGAACTTACTACGAGAGAATGGGCGAGCAGAATTTCTTAGGCGTGATGGTGATCTTGTCATTAGTAGCTTGTTTCATACTTCTGATTCTAGCTAAATTTCTAAGAAAAACTGTCGAAATGATTAATTAAAAAAAGAATAAAAAAAGGGTTGAGAAAACTCAACCCCGAATCTTTTCTTCTTTCAACTATCGGACTATTTTTTATTCTCTAAAGTGACTGCGAAGCTTAAGGACTCGGCTTGTTCTTTTAAATGCTTATAGCGCCCAGTGACCCCGCCGTGGCCGGCTTCCATATTGGTCGACATCAGAATCAGGTTCGAAGAAGTGTTCACGTCGCGAAGTCTTGCGACCCACTTTGCGGGTTCCCAGTACTGAACTTGCGAATCATGAAGCCCTGTTCGAATCAGCATATTCGG